>CANJIC010000126.1 GCA_947474205.1 Planctomycetaceae bacterium
ATCAGCCACTGCGCAAACCACAGCGTGCAAATGACCCACGGATTGCCTGGAACATTTTCAAGGTCCCTATGTTCAACTTGTTGATACGGGTCGCGCTCATAGCGGGCAATGCCACCAATTTCGGTGCGCACCCAAAGCCGATCGCGGATGGCGCGCATGTGGTCACACACGCGCGCGTCATTGGCGGGCAAAACATCAAATGCGAACAACGCGTACGCCGACGCATCCAATGTGAAGTCAAGACGATATGAACCATCTTCGGCGGGGATGGCGGTGCGCGCGAACAATCGGCGCTCTGGATCCCACATATGTTTCAACATGGCCAAGCGCATGCGATCCGCGGCCTCGCTGAAATCGGTGGCGCGATCAAAGGCGCCCATGTCTTGCGCAAATTGACTGGCCGCAAGCAGACCGCCAATAGTTGCGCACACGGTGAACAAGTGCACGCCGCGGCGTTCCTCCCACAGGTCCCAACTTGGAAGCGGCAAACCGTGGTGGTCACGATAGGAAATCATCCAATTCGCGGTGTCAACAATGAGCGGGTTGTACAGCGATTTAATGAACTCCACGTCGCGGAACTTCACAAAATGTTGGCGCAAAGCCCATGGAATAAGCGCGGTTTCATCTTGTTGAATGGGCAGCAGCGACGGCTTTTCCGTGAGCCACGGATGCCAACTTGAAGCCACCGTTCCATTTGGGTTGTACTTGTGATGGAAATATCCGTCGGGGTGTCGCACGCGTTCGCAGAAGCGGAAAAAGTTTCGACTGAGTTCGCTTTGACCTGAAAGAACAAGCGACTGCGCCACCAGCGCGCCGTCGCGCGGCCACATGTAGGAATACGTGTCGCCCGCGAAATGCGTGATGTCGTAATCGTTCGCCGCAATGATGGCGCCACCATTGTCAATTTGCGTGCGCGCGATCAGCAAACTGCGCGTCTGTAATTGTTGCAAATGTTTTGGAAGCGGATCCGCGCCAGGAAATTCTTGCTGCGACCACAGGCGCCAATAGGCTTCGGTGCGATCCAACATGCGCTGCGGAGTTTTGTCGCAGACCTTCTTGTTCAGCGCATGCACTTCGTCGTAACTTTTTCCGGCCGCGATCCAGTACACGCATGTCTCACTGCCGTTGGGAGCAAGCGTGAGTTGGAATCCAACCGCGCTGTCCACGCTGCCTTGCGCAATGCTGTTGCGACTGAGCATTCCGTCTTCGGCGTCGCGCCATGTGCCTTCGGCCTCGCCAATTCTTTTGGCGCCCGTGGCGTAAGTGGTCACGCCAACACCCGCCGGATGGCTGCCGTTGAACAAAAAGTAGAAATCGTTTTTGTAGTGAATCAAGCCGCCAGTTTGCGGATCAAAGGCAACGGTGTCGCCCACGGGGCTTTCATTCACGCTTAAATCCGCGTGAAAAAACACGCGCACATCACGCGGACGATTCCACAGATCCGTGACAATCACTTGGCGAAAATAAACGGGGCTCCAATAGTCCACCGCGTCGTGGCACAGCAACTCCAAACCAAGACGCTCGTTGCGCAAGCGCACTTCGGTGAGCAACGTGTTGTGCTTGTAAGAAAAACTGCGCGACCAACCTGGGCTATCCATCCACGCAAATTGTCCGTCAGCCCACACGCCAAAGCGTTGCAAGTGCCCGCAGGTGTGATTGGGTTGGCCAACATGCGGCCAATACAAATCTCGAATGCGATAGAGATCGTCAAAGGCCACCAACATATCGCCGTTACCAACTGGAATATTTCGTGGCATGTGTTGTGGGAAAGTCGAGCGAAGTGATTAGCCGTTGAAGCGGCTAAAGATAAGGCTGGTGTTGTGTCCGCCAAATCCAAATGAATTGTTGATTGCGAAATCAAGTTTGCGCTCTTGCGGCGTGTGCGCCACAAAATTTAAATCCATTCCTTCATCGGGGTTGTCCAAGTTGATAGTGGGGGGCAACACGCCTTTGTGAATGGCCAAGATGGTGGCGATACTTTCAATGCCGCCCGCCGCGCCTAGCGCGTGGCCCGTGACGCCTTTGGTGCTGCTCATGGCTAATTTATAAGCGTGCGCTCCAAAGAGTTCCTTCACCGCGTTCACTTCAGCGCGATCGCCCAGCGGAGTGCTGGTTCCGTGCGCATTGATATAGCCAATTTGATCTGCGTTGATTTGTCCATCGCGTAGCGCCCATGTCATGGAGCGTTTGGCGCCGGAACCTTGATCATCTGGCGCCGCAATGTGAAACGCATCTCCGCTGGAACCGTAGCCAATAATTTCCGCGTAAATCTTGGCGCCGCGTTTTTTGGCGTGCTCTAATTCTTCCAGAACCAAAATGGCGGCGCCGTCGGCCAGCACAAATCCATCGCGGTCCTTATCAAATGGGCGGCTGGCTTTTGTAGGTTCATCGTTGCGCGTGCTCAGCGCCTTCATGGCGCTGAACGCCGCCACGCACACCGGACCAATTCCACTTTCCGCGCCGCCGGCGAACATGACATCGGCGTCATTGCGTTGAATAGCGTGGTACGCGGCGCCAATTGAATGCGAGCCAGAGGCGCACGCCGTTGCCGTGGCAATGTTGAAGCCACGCAAGTTGTATCGAATGCTGATCTGACCAGCGCACGCGTTGACCATGAGTCGCGGAACAATGAACGGGCTCACTTTGCGCGGCCCGCTTTCCAAAAGTTTGTACAAGCCAGTTTCAATTGTGTTGATGCCACCAACGCCGCTTCCAACAGCAACGCCACGTCGATCAGGATCGCCAGTTGTGAAATCAATACCGCAGTCGCGCGCGGCCTGCGTGGCGGCGCCAAGACCGTAAATGGCAAAATTGTCCATGCGCCTTGATTCGCGCACATCAATGCCCGCGTGTTTATCCAAATCAAAGCCGCGGACTTCGCCACCAAATCGTGTGGTCCACTCTTCATTTTGCGGGAAATTGGTGATGGGACCAATTCCAGACTTGCCCGCCAAAAGGGAAGCCCAAAAAGAGTCGACATCCAGACCGACATCGGTGATTGCGCCGAGTCCAGTGACCACGACGCGGCGAAGCGTGATGGTTCGCATGGGAATTATTTAGGCGAACGAGACCTTAGGGAGTCTCGCGCGTCACTTGTCCTTGCTGCTGGATAAATTCTTGTTGATGAAGTCAACGGCTTGACCCACAGTGTGGATCTTCTCCGCTTGCTCATCTGGAATTTGTGTGTCAAATTCTTCCTCAAGTTCCATGACAAGCTCGACGGTGTCAAGACTGTCGGCGTTGAGGTCATTGGTGAAACTGGTGTCGCGGGTGATTTGATCTTTGTCAACACCCATTTGTTCAGCGACGATTCCAATTACTTTTGTTTCAATCTCTTGCTCGGTCACGGTCTTCTCCTAAATCAAAAATGAACATGTCTGAAGTTCGGAATGCTAACGGAAATTACACATTCATGCACGCACAATAATTTGCAATCACATGGACATGCCGCCATCAACGGCAAGGACTTGCCCAGTGATGTAACTCGCTTCTTCGCTGGTGATAAACGCCACCGCCGCGGCGATGTCCGCGGGCAGACCAAAGCGCCGCAAGGGAATGCTTGGCAGGGCCATCTCCTTCACTTGTGGCGGCAGACTGGCGGTCATGTCGGTTTCAATAAATCCTGGCGCAATAAGATTGGCGGTCAAGCCCTTGGAACCAAGCTCGCGGGCGATTGATTTTGTCATTCCAACAAGCGCGGCTTTGGCGGCGGAATAGTTCACTTGCCCAGCATTTCCAATCAAACCGCTGACGCTGCCCACATTCACAATGCGGCCCCAACGCCCGCGCATCATGGGGCGCGCGGCGGCGCGGCAGGTGACAAACGCGCTGCGTAAATTCACTTGAATCACCTCGTCAAAATCTTGATCGCTCATGCGCAGCAGCAAACCGTCGCGGGTAATGCCGGCGTTGTTCACCAGAATATCTAGGCGACCGTGCTTTTCCGCAACCGCCTCAACCAGCGCGGCAAGCGCCACGCCGTCGCCAACATCGCACGCCATGCCTTCCATGGAACCGCCCGCGGCTTGCACGGCGTTGACCACCTCGGCAAGATTGGCTTCGGTGCGCGCCACGCCCACGACATGTCGGCCGTCATTTGCCAAGCGCTCCGCAATCGCTCTACCAATTCCACGGCTGGCACCTGTGACAATCGCTACTCGCTTTTCGATGATGCACTCTCCTGTTGAATGATTTTCAAATCAACAACAAGTGTAACCAAGAAATTACATTTGAGAAATTACATGTGAATCATGTTCATGTATCCAAATGGATTGAGCAATGAAACCTTTCACACAACACGCATGTCGTTGACGCAACTATGTCGCGCAAAAAGTTCACGCAACACATCTCGATCGCTATTGTGGTTTTTCAACCGGCGCATCCGTTGGTGCTCTTCGACCGGGATTTCCAGAGGGCTTGGTCTTTGGCGTTTCCTCCGAGCTCACGGGGCTTGTCGATTCGCCTTTCACGGAGCGATCTTGTTGGGGTATATCAACGATTTCGTCGGGCACTTTTGCCCCGGCAAGTTCATCTTTATTGCGCTTGAGCCATTGTTTAATGCGCGCTTCCGTTTTATTTCCCTCAAGTTTTTCAACTATTTTGGGTGGTGACGGTAGCGCGGTCAAGATCAGTGGTTTGTTGTCATCGCCAGATGAAAGCGACCAGAGTTGCGCCGCAAAGTCGTCCGCAACCATGAAGAAACCAAGCACCAACAGCGTGCCCGGTTCCGTTCCAGCGGTCCACCCCACGTTAATGCGCGTGATATTTTTCGTCGCGGATTTCCATTGCCCGCTTTTTTGCATATCGGCGAGCACGCGTTGATCAGCGGGACTCATAAGGGGAGATAATTTCTCGGCGTTCGCTCGAGCCATGGCGTCAAAGAACATTATAATTATTTCAGCTTGTTTGACATTGTTTGGGGCTTTGTCACCATCCTCCACGCGAATTCTTTTATCAATGCCAAGGCGCTTCATCATGTCGTTGATGGATTCAGTGGGGGCCTCCTCAACTACTACAACGACGGGAGCCGCAACAACAGGGGCCTGGGTTTCCGATTCGGTCTTGCCGCACGCAACAGACAATGTCAACAGCGCGGCGAATGAAAGTGCTGCGCGCAAGGTTGAAATGAAATTAACTTTTTGCATTGTGAGTTTCCGCAATTGAATCATGTGTAGTGACCTCAGTGGCTTTGTGAATTCGTCGCATCAAGCCGCGCAGCACGGTGCCTGGCGCAAGTTCATACACCTTGCAAATGCCGTCCAACTCCTTGGATGCGCGCCACGCGATCATATCGGCGCAACACGCGTCCCAACGCACGGGCTGCACCAGTTGATCCACCAGCAATTTCCGCACGCTTTGTGGGTCATTCATGTGGTGAGGCTTTCCGGTGACGTTGCTCCAAACCGGGCATTTCAGCGGGTGAATATGCACATCCGCCAAGGCTTTGGCCATGCCTTGCGCGGCCGGCGCCATAAGCGGGCTATGAAACGCGCCCGCCACAGTGAGTTTGCTGGCGCGCAGACCAAGTGCGCTGGCTTGGGCACAAGCGCGATCGCACGCATCGGCGTGGCCGCTTAAAACAATTTGTCCAGGCGCGTTGAAGTTGGCGGGAACAAGCACTCCGTCTTGCGCCGCGGCCAAGCACACGGCGTTGGCTTTTTCCTCGTCGGCGCCAATCAGCGCAACCATTCCGCCTTGGCTTGCAACGGCCGCTTCTTGCATAAGTCGACCGCGAATAAGAACAAGTCGCAGCGCGTCTTGCCAAGTGAACGCGCCCGCCAATGCAAGCGCGGTGTACTCGCCAAGAGAAAGTCCAAGCGTTCCCAAAATTTCAATCGCACCAAATCGCTCCACCAGCGCCGCGTGGCATGCAATGCCGCACACCAAGAGCGCGGGTTGGCTCACGTCAGTTTGGTTCAAGCGTTCGGCTGGACCTTCAAAGCAAAGTTCAGTCAGCGTGCGGCCGCCATCAAAGTGGGCAATGTCATTCGCCTCTTCAAAGATGGCGCGCGCGGCTGGACTTGCGTCAAACCAACACTTGCCCATGCCCACGGTTTGCGCGCCTTGGC
>CANJIC010000127.1 GCA_947474205.1 Planctomycetaceae bacterium
ATGCCGCGGGGAATTGCCATTGTCACCAGCGCATCGGGCGCCGCGCTGCAAGATTGCCTGGCCGTTGCCGCCAGAAAATTTCCCTCCGTTGCAATCACCGTGATCGATGTCGTGGTGCAAGGCGCCAGCGCCGCGGCCGCGGTTTCAAACGCAATTCATCTTGTGGATCTTGCCGCGCGTCGCATGGGCATTGATGTGATTCTGGTCACGCGCGGCGGCGGAAGCCGCGAGGATCTTGACGCGTTCAATCATCGCCTGATCGCGGACGCGGTGTACAACTGCACCACGCCTGTGGTCGCGGCCATTGGACATGAGTCCGACACCTCCGTCATAGAACTTGTGGCCGATGTGCGCGCAAGCACGCCAACCGCGGCCATGAACCGAATTCTTCCAGATCGCGCGGAGTTGCGTCAACAATTGGACTATGCAAACGCGTCCCTGCGTCAATCGCTCTTGCAATTCTGCCAGACAAAATCGCGCGCGCTTACGCAGGTTTCAAGTCGTCCATGCCTGCGTGATCCGGCGCAACTTTTACTTTTGCCACGCGCCAAGTTGGCGCAAGTATGCAAGGAATTGCCAACAACAATGCTGGCTCGCATTGACCGCGCGCGTCGAACAACGCTTGAACTTTCCAGCCGCTTGGAAACCATTTCTCCCGCCGCAACGCTTGGCCGTTCACAAGCCAAGGCGCACGCCACGCGTCAGCGTTTGGACATGTCCATGAATCAATTGCTCGCGCGCGCCAACCGCGACGTGCAAGCCATGACCGCGCAACTGCAAGCAGTGGGTCCGCAAGGAACATTGGCGCGCGGCTATTCCATTACCAAGACAAGCGACGGAAAACTTCTGCGCAGCGTGGCCAACGCCAAGCAAGGCGATGTCATCCAAACAGTTTTGAGCGACGGCGAACTTCAATCACGAATAGAGAAGGGCGGGTAGATTTCCATCATGGCAAAAACATCAAGCGATAAAATTAGCGACGCGGCGAACGTGGACCAGTCGATCTCCAACTTGGGCTACGAAGACGCCATGCAGCAACTTGAATCCATTGTGGATCAACTGGAAAGCGGCGCCATTTCGCTGGAGGAAAGTTTGAAAGCATTCGAGCGCGGCCGCGCATTGTCCAATCATTGCCGCGCCATTCTTGACAACGCCACCAAGCGAATTCAAACGCTGACCGCCGACGCGTTGAGCAAGCAGGAGCCGGAATAATCAACGCGTCTTTGAATGATTTTTTGCAGCGGCTCATTCCATATTTGCCGCATGTGGTGCAAGGTTTTTTTGTGTTCGCCGCCGGCGCGTGCGTTGGCAGCTTCATCAATCTCATCGCGTGGCGATTGCCGCGCGGCCAGGGAATTATCCATCCCGAAAGCCGCTGCGGCGCGTGTGGGCGCTCGCTGGCGTGGTTTGAAAATATTCCCGTGTTGTCGTGCTTGATCTTGCGTGGCCGTTGCCGCACCTGCGGTACCAGATTTGGGTTTGAACATGTAGCCGTAGAGGTTGGATTGGGCGCGCTCTTCTTCGCCACCTATTTCTTGTTGTACGCGGGTCCCTGGCGCTTTCCATCAACCGAGCAATCATGGTGGTGGACGCGCAATGGACCCATGGCAACAACGCCTGCGTTTCTAGCTATTTTAATTTGTTGGTCAACGCTTGCCACCGTGTCGCTGATCGACGCGCGCACATTTTATGTTCCAATTCGCATGACGGCCGCGGCCACAGTGTTCGCGTTTGTGTTGTGGAGAATGCAGGCGCTTGTTCCCTCCTTCGCGCAGAACTTCACGCTTGGTCGTTGGGGCTTGGACATTCTTCCGGCGAGCTTGTGCGTGGCGTCGGTCGCGGCCATGGTTGGACTTCTGTTGTCAAACGTCTTGCTGTGGCGCGGCGTGATTCCTAGAAGCTTCATTGACTACGAACAAGAATTCATTCCCGCGCGCGTCATTCGCGTTGAGATGCTCAAAGAATTTATTTTTCTGTTGCCCATTCTTGGCGCTTTCGCTATTGGATATTGGCTGGGACATTTTGAGCAAGTTCAAGCGCTCTGCGAGAGCGCCACGATTGGCGTATTTGGAATGTGCTCGTTTGGATTTCTGGTGGGCGGCGCAATAATTTGGTTCACGCGCATTCTTGCCTCGCTTGCGTTTGGCCGCGAAGCCATGGGCTTGGGCGATGTGCATATTCTTGGCGCGGCGGGCGCGGCGTTGGGTTGGAAGATCGCCACGATCACTTTCTTCATGGCGCCATTCATCGCGCTTTCTTGGCTGGCTATTTCAGGCGGACTCAATCGGATACTTGGAAAAAAGAATCGGGAAATTCCATACGGTCCCTATTTAGCCTTGGCGTGCGTCATTTCCTATTTGGGCAATCCTTGGATCGAACCTCTGCTGCGCGCGCTTCTCACTCCAAACACTCAATGAATTCAAGCAATTCAGCAACCATGGCTTGACAAATGAAGTCATTGCGTTTGCACTGCCCCTCAGCATAAATCAGAGTCCAATTCAGCATGTCACTGGGACCTGCTGGGGGCTCATCAAATGGAAGGATTCCGCATTATGAAAACAACACGTCTCATTTCAATTCTCGCCCTTGTCGCCGCCACAACATTGGTTGGCTGCAAAAACAATCAACAAACCGTTGATGAACTCACAACCGAAAACGAAAGTTTGCGCAAGCAGCTTGATGACCGCAACGCCGCCTTGGAGTCCGCCGAGCGCGAGCGTCAAGCCGCGATTGCGCGCGCCGATGAATCCGACAAGTCCAAGGGCGCCGCTGGCACCGCCGCCGCGGGCGACAAGAATTTCACCGGCATTGAAGGCGTGACCGCCAGCCAAGTTGGAAACGAGTTGCATGTCAGCATTGAAGGCGACGTGCTGTTTGATTCCGGCAAGACCGCGTTGAAAGAGAACGCCAAGAAAAGTCTTGACAAGGTCGCGGCCATCTTGAAGGACAAGTATGCCGGCAAGTACATTCGCGTCGCGGGCTTCACCGACACCGATCCAATCAAGAAGTCCGGCTTCAAGGACAATTATTATTTGGGTTTCGATCGCGCCTATTCAGTGCGTGAATACATCATTAAGAAGGGCCTTGATGGCAAGGTGATTTCGCTTTCCAGCTTTGGTCCAGACGTTCCGTTGAAGACCAAGGCGCAAAGCCGCCGCGTTGAAGTGATCGTGGTCAGCAACTAAGTTCGACGCACTCTGTTTGTGACATCAACGGTGGTCCGATTCATACGAGTCGGGCCACCTTTTTATTTGCGCGCGGTGCAAATCCGTTTCAATCAGCGCTGGCCAAATCTTTCACGGCAAGATCATTGATTAGAAACTCACGCCCAAACCTTCTTCTTTGATCTTGCGGATGAGCAATTGCAAATCACGCATGGTCATTTCCAAGCGCCGCGAGGCGTCGGATAGGTTCTCAAACAACTCCGGGTCATTCATCAAGCGGCCCACGGTGCCGTCGCCGTTGGTGGCCTTCTTGGCCAGCGCGCGAATTTCATCCAGCGCCGCGGTCAAGCCTGCGAAGGCCGGCGCCACTTGCTTGAGCAACTCATGTGAATCGCTTTGCAGTTGCGCGGACAGTTTGGTGATGCCGTCCGCCGTGGCGGTGGCTTGCGTTATTAATTCATTGGCTTTCCATACGGCGCTCTTAAAATCGGCGCGCATTTGTTCGTCGCCAAGCCACGCCTGCGCGCCCGCGACAACGCGCTCCACGCCACTTCCAATGTCGTCCAATCGGTCGGTAATGGTGGTAAATCTAGCCACCAATACCACGCGGCTCGCTGGGTCAATCACGCCATCGCTCTTGACATAGGTGGCTGGAATCTTCAAATCAATTTTGCTGCCGCCACTGATAAGGCCCGCGCTAATTTTTGGCACAACGCCTGCCGGCAATTTTGCATTCTCATAAATGGCAAGCGTCATGCGCACCGGGTTTTGCTCCTGCGCCTCAATTGAAATGAGGCTGACTTTTCCAACCACCACGCCTTCAAGCATCACTTGACTGCCCTCACGCAAGCCCGCGGCGGTGTTGGCATGCACCTGAATTGGATATGTTTTTTGAAACAGCCACGTGAGTTCGCCAAACAGCAGCAGCATGAACGCGAACCCAGCCAAGGCAATGATGGCGCACAGGCCGACAACAAAATCTCGTGACGATGATTTCATGGAGTGATTCTTATAGTAGAGAGATCAACAGCGCCATGCGTGGGCGCACGATTGCGAACAGGACCGCATTACGTGGTAGCGTCCGTGGAAATTGTGCGGCATGCGCGCAAGAACAGCAGCCAATCACGCTTCAATCTCCGCAAGTTCCTCGGGGCTGGCCTTGCCATTCAGAAAGCGCGCCACCACCGGCAATGTCGACGCGCGCACTTGCTCAGGTGTGCCCGCAAGTTCCACACGGCCATTGTGCAGCATGATGATTCGGTCAGCCACTTTGAAGGCGCTGGCCAAATCATGCGTCACCACAATGCTGGTCATGCTCAACTCGCGCGCCAACTTCATGATGAGTTCGTTGATCACATCGCTGGTGATGGGATCAAGTCCAGTGGTGGGTTCGTCATACAAAACCACTTTAGGATGCATAACAATGGCGCGCGCCAAGGCCACGCGTTTGCGTTGACCACCAGAAAGCGACGCCGGCATGACATGCATCTTGTCGGTCAAGCCAACCAAATGCAGCACATGCGCCACCATAACGCTCACTTGATCGCCCGTGGCCACGCCATGTTCAACTAGCGCAAACGCAATGTTGTCATGCACAGTCAGCGAATCAAACAGCGCGCCTTGTTGAAACAAATAGCCAATGTGCCGCCGCGGCGCGATCAATTCACGCTCGCTCATGTCATCTATGCGCGTGTCGCCAAACCACACGCTTCCTTGATCCGGTTTTTCCAAACCCACCAAATGCCGCAGCAACACGCTCTTTCCGCAACCACTTGCGCCAAGCACCACCGTGATCTTGCCGCGGGGAAAGCGCATGTCAACGCCTTGCAGGACATGCAGGTCACCAAATGATTTGTGCAGGTTCTCTACACGGAATGCGTCTGCGGTGGGTTGGCTCACTGGCGCATCATGACAACTTGCAGCCGTGTTGCGCAAGTGGCGTGTTTGTCCAACTATGGCGAAGTTATTTCAGCGCACGTCATCAATTCATGCTTGCGCTGTGGCTGCGACAGCGGTGTTTTTCATGTTCACGCGCCGCTTGAAAATGGTTAGGCTTCAAGCATGGCCTTTGAGAATCGTGACTGGATGAGACAGCCCGCTAAACCACGCATGGCCTTGCCGCAGTGGTCAGTCACAACATGGATAATCGCCATTTGCGTTGCCATATTTGTGATCGACGGATTCCTTGGAAAAACAATTCCGGGTTGGATGTTTGTTGGTTCCACGGATCTCAATGGCCAACCACTTCCAGTGGCGCAAAATAGTCAGGTGAAACCAAGCGGCCAAATTAAATCGCTTTCATTGACGCGCATGGATTCCAGGCTTGGACCGTTGGTGCAAGCCGCGGCCCAAACGATTCCATTTAGTAGCAACTCCATTGGAGTTGAGCCGCTGCAAATTAAAAACGAAATGGTTGGCTTCGCTTGGTTTCAAGCCATAACGCCTCTGCAAGCGTGGCTGCATTTCTCCACCAGCACCGCGCTGTGGAGCGCCGACAGTCCGCCCGGGCGCGGTCTTGAATTGTGGCGCTTTATTGGCTTTCAATTTCTGCACGCCAACTTCAGCCACTTGTTGTTCAACATGATGGCGCTGTATTTCTTCGGACCCATTGTGGAGCGATATTTAGGCGGCAAACGCTACTTGGCCTTCTATTTAATTTGTGGCATCGCTGGCGCCGCCATGTATTTGCTGTTGAACTTTCTTGGCATTCAAGCCAGCACCATGTTTCCAAATTCTAAAATTCCATTCGTTCTTCCAAATGATCCAACCACGCCACTGGTTGGCGCAAGCGCCGGAATATTTGGCGTGATCATGGCGGCGGCGTTCTTGGCGCCAACAGCGCAAGTGTTGTTGTTCTTTGTGTTGCCCATGCCGCTGCGAACGTTGGCCTACGCG
>CANJIC010000128.1 GCA_947474205.1 Planctomycetaceae bacterium
GTGCGGGTGAATCCCAACTTGGAGGCTCCATTTATTCCCGAGGGCGCGACGGGCTTGCCTGGTGCGCTTGTGTTTTCAACCATGGCATTAATGGTGTCAAGTTATTCCATGCACCAAGCCACACGCCATGTGCGGCAGGGGCGTTCGCAAGAGGCGCACCGGTCCATGACCATTACCTTGGTGTTGGCCTGCGCGTTTCTTGGGCTGCAAACATTCGCGTGGGTCACGCTGTGGCGGCAAAATATTCACTTTGGCGATTCACTGTATGCGTGGAGTTTTTATATTCTCACGGGTCTGCACGCGCTGCATGTGCTGGCCGGATTTGTTCCGTTGATTCGCGTGTGGCGCAAGACCGCGCGCGGCGCGTATTTCAAGGAGCACCCGGAAGGCATTGTCTACTGCGAAATGTATTGGCACCTTCTTGGCGCAATTTGGCTGGTGCTTTATTTCACGCTGTGGCTTGGCATGAGAACTTAATGTGGCGAAGCGGGCGCGTGGAACGCTTGCCACACAAACCAAAGACACGGTGTCACTTGAATGGGCGTTGCGTCGCTTGATCCCACCAACACGGACGCCGGATCTTTTTGCGACACCACAACAATGGGCACGCCGCCAACCACAAAATTCCACGGCGCGTCGGCGCCACGGTCGGCGGCCTCTCGCAGCGTGACCACGCGGGTTTCACCACCGGCGGTTATTGCAATCACAGGCATTTTTGCTGGCATTTGCGACGTAATGTTCGCGGGCATTTCCGCATTGATTTCCAACTGACTTTTGGTCTGGCTTTGCGCAGAATGATTCGCCGCATCGCTCGATTTATTGTTCGAAGATGTGGGCAACGCGTTCACAAGCGCCTTGCGCCCAATTGGAAAATCAACCCGCGGGCTGAGCAAGTAGCGGCTGTATGAAAAACTTTTCATGCGCTGCTCATCTTGTGGGTCGGGCAGAATGACTTCCGTGGTTGGATGCGTAGCCAGCCAATGTTTCCAAGTGCACACATTCACATTTGGAATTTGCGCAAGTTCGCTCGCAAGCGCGGGCCCAGCGATGGCCTTGCCCGCCATTTGACTCCACAGGCTTGAAGCGGATGCGACCGCAACGGGTTGCGCCTGATCCGCATTCATGCCGACTTGCGTTGCTGGCTTTGCGTCTTGGGAATCCATGCTTGGCTGCGCCACAACTGCTGATTGCTTGTCATACATCACCAAGTTTGAATCAAGCAACAATCCGCTGACGCCAAATTGCAGCGTGCGGCCATTCACGCGTCTATCAAAAACAATCGCGCTGTCGCACAAGGGACTAAATGTGACCGCAATCGGCACGCCCGCAAGTTCATCATTCACAACTTCGTGCACATTCATGACATTCAATGGATACGCGCGCGACTTGCCGTTGATTTCCACACCAATCACGCGGTCCGTGGTCACGACATATTTGGAGCGCAACTTTGCGTTGTACGCCAACATTTCGTGGCCAGGCAAAACTTTGGGTTGATCAAGTGAACGCAAAAAGTCGCGCGGATTTCCGCTGGCCACAAACGCGCCGCCGTTGGTCTGCAAGTTTGATAAATCAAATCCATAGGTGTCCACGGATTGGCCGTCGCCTTTGGGATGGTGGCCCGTGAAAATGCCAGCGAAAGCCCACGCAAGAATAAGCAGCACCAACACGAACGCCAACGCAATCACCCAACCGCCAGAGCGAAATGTGAGCGAGGGACGAATGGCGGGGGAGTTCTCGCTCATGGTTTGGTTGGCGATGTCGAAGTCGGTGATGTCGTCGCTGTTGATGTCGGCGATGTCGACGATGTTGATGTCGGCGATGTCGACGATGTTGATGTCGGCGATGTCAGCGAAGTTGCGGTCGGCAAAGTTGCGGTGGGCGATGTCGAAGTCGGCAAAGTTGCGATGGGCAGCGCCAATGTTTTTGTTTGCGAAGTTTCTGGTGTTATGGTTGGTGCCA
The DNA here is from genome assembly GCA_947474205.1 of Planctomycetaceae bacterium. Next base: position 1,960 of record CANJIC010000128.1, read on the forward strand.
GTTGCGTGCTCTGCGGCGCGGAGATTCTTTTTTGCATTTCAGGTGCCGCACTTGCGGGCAGATCAATGATCACATCTCTGCCGCCGCGCAACGCCGCGTCAATCGCGATCGATCCGCGATCCATCACCATGGTTCCAAGCACAATTGGCAAATACAGCAGCGAAGCGAAAAACATTTTGCGCGCCGACGCGTTGTCCACCCGCCGCAGAAAAACAAACGCGTAATACGAGAACCCAAGTCCCGCCAAGCCCGACACAATCGCGCTGGTCATGCCCGCAAGTCCAAGCGATGTGGCCATTAATCCAAGCGGCACCAATATCAACGCGCTTAATAAACTTGTTTGCGCCGCCAAATGTTCCGAGCCGGGAATCGCTGAAAGCATTTGAAATCCGCCGCGTTGATAATCCGCGCGATGCATCCACGCCAGCGCGAAGAAGTGCGGCAGCTGCCAGACAAATAAAATCGCGCCCAAAATCCACGCGCCGCGCTGCACATCTCCCGTGGCGGCAACCCATCCAATCATGGGCGGAATGCCGCCAACAACCGCGCCCACGAGCGTGTTGAGTGAGCTCATCCATTTCATGGGCGTATACACCGCCACATATAAAAAAATGGTGAGCCCAGCCAGCGCGCTTGAAATTAAATTCACTTGCGTGGCCAGCACAAAGCAACCGAGATATCCCAAGCCAACGCCCACAATCACCGCCGCGATTAACGGCACGCGCCCCGCAGGAATGGGCCGGCGTGAAGTGCGATGCATCAGCGCGTCGCGGCGCACCTCAATGGATTGATTCAGCGCGGAGGCGCTTGCGGCCGCAAGAAAAGTTCCCAGCAATGTCCACGCAAAGCGCGGCCAGTTGATGGCGTTGGGTTCCGCAATCACAAATCCCGCGGCAGTGGTGGCCAGCACCAGCAAACTGAGACGCGCTTTGATCAGCGTGCTCCAATCGGACGCAAAATTTCCTTGTGGCGCAATGGCCACGGGCGCGTTGTCCAATTCGGAATTTGCATTGATTAATTTCATGGTGCACTCTCGCCCGTGCGTGTCTAGGGTGTCTACTATAGATGCCTTCATGAACTCAATCATGCTCGCATCCACGGCATCAAATCCCACCGCGCTTGCCATTGCATTTGGCATTGGAGTTGCGGGACTAGTGGTGTTGGCGCTGATTATCCGCGCCTTGCGCTCGCACACATTGGCGCTTGGATTTGCCACCACCGCCGCGCAATGGGCGCTGGCGTATGTGGCCATGATTGGACCGGGACAACTTCTTGGCGACGCGCTCTTTGCGCTGACATTGGCGTGCCCCATTGTCGCGGGCTTTGTGGCGGCGCGCGCAATGCGCGATCAAGCCTCGCCACTTGGCGTTGGATGTGTCTCTGGATTTGTGAACTTGCTGGTGGTGGGCGCGCTGGTTGGCGGCGGCAGCAGCGACACCGCCATGATTATTCAAGGCGCCATCTGGTGCGTGTGCATGCTTGTTGGCAGCGGAGTCCTGGCGCTGTTTGGTGCGTGGCTTGCCCCGCGAATTTTCACCAACGCTGGCGCGGCAACAACATCGCAGTGGTCGTGGCCAGCGCCCGCGGCGTTGTTCGCCATGGTGGCAGCCGCAACTATTTTCTTGTTGCTGATCACTGGCGGACTTGTCACGGGTTTGGAAGCCGGCCTTGCCGTGCCTGATTGGCCCAATTCATTTGGCCACAACATGTTGCTGTATCCAGTGAGCGAAATGAAAGGCGGCGTGTATTACGAGCACGCGCATCGCTTGTTTGGAATGTTGGTGGGCGTGACCACATTCACCATGGTGCTTGTAGTTTTTCGTGAGGACCGCCGCACGTGGGTGCGCGCGCTTGCATGCTTCGCGCTGTTCATGGTGTGCGTGCAAGGCTTGATGGGCGGACTGCGCGTCACCGGCACGCTCACTCTCAGTCAAGAGGCCGCGCAACTGACGCCCAGCACTTTGATAGCCATTGCCCACGGAATCTTTGGGCAAATTGTTTTTGCAACCATGGCGTTGCTTGCGGCGCTGCTCACAATGAAATGGAAATCCACCGCCGCGCTTCTCAATTTTGCCGGCGCATCAAGCGTGCGCGCTCTCACCCTGATCGCGCCGTGTGTATTGCTGGTGCAACTTTTTCTTGGCGCCAGCTATCGACATTTGCAAGTGCCGCCGCATGATGGGTTGCCCGCGTACCACCCAACGTGGGCCATGCATGGACACATTGGGTTTTCAATTGTCGCGGCGTTGGCGGTGTTGTTGGCCGCAAGCCGCATGTCGGCGGCGGCGCGTGAAACACCGGCGCTGAAATTGCTGGGCACATGCGCCACGTTCCTCATCACTATTTTAATAGCGCAAGTGTTGCTGGGCTTGATCTCGTATGTCGCGGTGCTTGTGCGCAAGGACCAAGTGATTCCAATTTGGGAAGTGGTCTTCACTTCGGCGCATCAAGCCACGGGCGCGTTGTTGTTTGCGGCGGCTATTCAAGGCGCGGCGTGGGCGCGGCGGCTTGTGGCTGTAGACGCGCTCATGGATCAACAAATAATTCGCGGATCTGTGTCCTAAATCACCGCGCTTCTATTGTTTCAATCACGGGTGTTTCAATCATGCGTGTTTCAATCACGGGGCTCGATGCCGCGCACATGACTGCGCGCATGTGTAGTTTCAACAACACGCGCGGAATTTTTGCGCGCGCCTATTGCGAAACACGCACGGGCTTGATGGCCTCTTCAAGCGCGAGCACGGCGAACACAGTCGCAAGATCCGGTTCAGCCTCCATCCATCGTTCCTCCGGATTTTGCCAAGAGCCATTGGCACGCTGACGCACAATGATTGAGTCGATCAACTCTTCGCGCCAATTATGTTTTGTGCCCGCAGTGTCCGTCAACGCATCATTGCCGCAAGCCAACATAGCGCGCGCGGCGGCATGAATGTAGTAGTAATACCCTTGCTGACCCAAGCCTGGATTTTCGCTGAATGTGAAATTGTTTTCAATCCATTTCTGCGCGGCTTGCACGCGCGGATCATTCTTAGAAAGCCCGGCGAACAACATGCTTTTGTACGCGGCGTAGGTCATGCTGCCGTAACTACGCAACGCGCGCGTTCCAGCCGGCATCTTTTCGCCGGAGCGTCCTTCGCCCGCCAATTCGCTGGCAAAACTTTCGCCGTCATTGGCGGGCGTGTACACCATGCCGCCGTCATTGGCGCCAGCTTGCGCCCACGCCGCGCTGTTGGTTGATTTTAAATTTTGGCAGCGCGTTAAGAAAATCACGGCGCGCTCAACCGACGCATCCTTCGCCGTGGCGTTTGATTCATGCAGCGCGTCAAGCATGAGTTGCGTGTTGCTTAAATCGGGTCGCCCCTTGCTGCCATAGCCCGCGCCGCCATACCAATCTTGCGTTGGCGCAATGCCTTCACTTTCGTCCCATTGGCTTTCACGAATCCACGCCAACGCGGCCGCCAATGTCTTTTCATATTTGGCTTCTTGCAACGCGGCCAATCCCATTGCGGTGCACGACGCGACATAGGTTGCCATGCCACCACTGGTGTCTGGTTGAAAAATATTTTTGCGCATGACCAAATCCACAAGCCGCGTGGCGGCGCGATCAAGTGCGGCGTCGCTTTGAATATTCAGGCCGCGCTGCGCGAAGGCGCGCACCACAAGCGCGGTCACGGCCGCGCTTGCCGCAGAACTCGCCGCAGAACTCGCCGCAGAACTCGCCGTGGAACTCGCCGCACTACTCGCCGCACTACTCGCCGCACTACTTGTTGTCGTGCTCATTCCCTCAGCAGTATTTGCGCGCGTGTCGCCACCAACCACTGCGGTGGGCGGCACAGTCGCCGTTGGCGCGGCGGCCACGCCATCCATCCATCCACCACTGGCTGACTGTGATGACTTTAAAAATAAAATACCTTTGTCAATCGCCTCAAGCGCGTGCGCAAATGTGACCGGCGCAATGGGAACTTCGTTGGGGTTGGTGCTCACGCGTCGAATGACTGGCGGCGGGGGATCAAACGAAATAGTCGCGGCTGGAATATCCAGCGTTGTCGCTCGCGGCGCAACGGA
>CANJIC010000129.1 GCA_947474205.1 Planctomycetaceae bacterium
GCTTTCTATGACATCTTTCTCTCTCTATCGGCCCTCTTTTTCATCCTATTCGCCACGGTTCTGACGTTGTTGAAGTTGGTATGAATGTTAATGTTGATTTTGGTGCTGATTTTGGTGTTGATTTTGATTTTAATGCTGACGTTGGTGTTGATGTTGATGTTGGTTATGATATTAATTTTTCTGTTTCTTTTCATCTCGCTGTTGATGTTGGTGTTGGTGTTGATGCATGTCCTGTTGTTGTTTATATTTACAAAAATCTACAAACTACGATGTCTTTCGCGCTTTCTATAACATCTTTCTCTCTCTATCGGCCCTCTCATCCATCATATTCGCCACGGTTCTGACGTTGTTGTTGTTTATATTTTACAAAAATCAACAAACTACGATGTCTTTTGCTTTCTATGACATCTTTCTCTCTCTATCGGCCCTCTTTTCCATCCTTTTCGCCACGGTTCTAACGTTGTTGATGTTGGTATTAATGTTAATGTTGATGTTGATTTTGGTGTACTTGTTTTTGATTTTGTTGTTGTTGTGGTTTTTGTGGTTGTGGTTGTTGTTGTTTACATTTACAAAAATCAACAAACTACGATGCCTTTTGCTTTCTATGACATCTTTCTCTTTATCGGCCCTCTTTTCTATCCTATTCGCCACGGTTCTAACGTTGTAGATGTTTGTATTACTGTTAATGTTGATTTTGTTGTTGTTGTTGTTGTTGTTGTTGTTGTTGTTGTTGTTGTTGTTGTTGTTGTTGTTTGCGACAGATTGCGTGATGAGCGCGTGCTGTTCTTTGCTTAACGTGAGGCCGATCACGTCCACATTAAAATTCTCAATTGCGCGGCGAGCGGTGGCGCCCCAGCCGCAACCAATGTCAAGCAATTTCATGCGAGTGGCGGCGGGGGTTGTTGTTGCGGCAGCGTTGCTTGATTCCGCCTTGCGCGGTAAATCGCACTTTCCCAGTGACAGATCAATCTTTGCAAGTTGCGCCTCATGCAGCGACATGTTGTTACGCGCAAAGTATGCGCAGCTGTAGGTCATGGATGAATCTAGAAACAGCGCGAAGAAATCATTGGACAAGTCGTAGTGCGCCTGGACTTGTTTATAGAAAGGCCGAAACTGCGTCATGGTTGATGGGTAATTTAAACGCAAATCTGAATTTGCCAAGTGGTGTTTGTCCAGCGTTACGAATTAATTTTGTTGCGGCTCAAGCACCAACTGGTCAAACGATTCGAAGGCGCCCGCGCCCCACTGGGGAGTGTTGGTGATGCGGCCTTGAATTTTTGCGGGTCGAGCATTGAAGCGCGGCGGAGGCGTGGCTTGTACGGCGGCCACTATAAATAGAGAGGCCAGCGCGGCGCGCACGGGCCAGCGAAATAGATGAGTTCGCGGCGCAAGCATGCACGCCGCATCAATGCATAGCGCCGTTAGCGCGAACAACACGGGCGCAATGGACACGGCTTGTCGCGCGTAACCGTAGAACGCAATGGTGATGGCAATTTTGTACGCCACAACTAAAAGTAAAATCACGCCACCGCGGCGCAGGCACGCAAAGAACGCGCCAATGCCAAGTGATGCCAGTACGGCGAAATTCCACACGGGCGCGTCATCACGAATGGGCGTGGCAAGATCAACGGGGCGGCGAACATGCTTCGCGTTGTGCGGCCAATCATTGGCGAACAGTCCAAGCGTGGCGCCATCTTGAAAGCGCGCCAGCTTTTCGCGCACTAGCGAAAGCCATGCTGCGGGATTGGCGCGGATGTAGTTCACGCCAATTTCATAACCGTGATTCACCAAGCGAGTGTGGCTGGGGCGCGCTAGTGAAAAAATAGCGTTGTTGTCGTGGCTATCACCCAATCCTGCGTTGCTGAAACCGCCGTCGGCTTGCGCGTGATTGGCCAGCGCAAAATCAAGTGGACCCTTCAGCGAAATCAGCGACCACTCTTGAATTAGTTCCGGCGTGTAGTTCCATTCGCGCTCAAAGAAAGCGCGCACGTCGGTGTCGTCCACAACCATCAAGCCACTGCGCTTGTTCAAGTCGCACATGAACGCAAAGTTTCCAGCGCGCGCGAAGGCGGGCAAGCGATTTAAATATGCGATGGCCGCCGGAGTCCACGGCGGTTGCGCCGTTGCAAAGAAAATGGGCGGCGCGTCGGTGTTGAATGTGTGCGCGGCGTTGTGCGAGCGATTGATCCATGGAGCGCACAACGCAAGCGCGGCGGCAAGCACCAGCGCGCTGTGTATTGCCACGCGTGAAAGTGGCGTCGCACGCAATGTTGGCGTGGAATACGTTTGCGACTGATTCACGGCTGGCGTAATCGCCGCAATGTTTTTGCGCGCTCGCAATGCGGCGTATATCAACAACAAGGCGAGCAGCAATACATGTTCCGCTCGCAATAACAGCGCGCATCCGTGCAAAGCTCCCAATAGAAGTGACCATGCGAACGTTGGGTCATCAATCCAACGCAACGTGACGCCAATGATGGCCACAAGTAGCAACGCGTACGGCGCCTCGTTGTTCAGCGATGTCGCCAACACAAATGATCCATACGACAGCGCGAATAATGTTGCGGCGATTATTCCGGCGCGCCGCGAGAACCAACGCGCCAGAACTAAATATAAAAGTCCGCTGGTGACGGCGCTGATTGCGCACCAGATTATTTTGGCGCTGGTGAATGGCGTGGCGATGAAGCCAAGCCAATGCAACATCCACGCCACACCGGGCGTTCGAAAGGCAAGGTCGTACTCAAAGGGTTGTCCCAATTTGAGTTTGGCCGCCCACTGCGCCCAAACGGTCGCGTCGCCTTCGTACAACACGGAATGGGGCCACGTAAAATCTGGTGAGTGCAGCAGGTACATCAGCCGCAACACAAGCGTGAGTGCGGCGAACAGAAGCGCAATGAATAAATCTTGGCGCGTAAGTGTTTTGCCGTTGCGTTGAGTCGCGCCAGGATCCATTGGCAAATCTTATAGCTTCAAGGTGTTGATTGTTCGCGGGGTCAATTTACACTTGCACCCAAGTTGTGATTTGTGCGAGAAAGCATGAAGGCGCACATGGGTTTTGAAACAACTGATTTCCAGTTCCATAAAGATAAATTTCAATCCAACAAACCCTTGGGGCAATGGTAAAGTTGTTTTGTGGACACGCCCGCCAATTTGATTCAAGCCACTGGACTGCGCAAAAGTTTTGGCACGCTTGAAGCCGTGCGCGGAATTGATCTTTGCGTGGCGCGTGGGGAAGTGCTTGGTTTCCTTGGGCCAAACGGCGCGGGCAAATCAACCACCATGCGCATGCTCACTGGTTTTTTGCAGCCCGACGCCGGCACCGTGAACATTGCGGGCGTTGATTTGGCCACCGACCCACTGGGCGCCAAGCGCAACTTTGGATATTTGCCCGAAGGCGCGCCGGCGTACAGCGAAATGCGCGTGGAAGATTTTCTGGCGTTCAGCGCGCGCGCGCGTGGCTACCGCGGCGCCGAAGTTGCGCAGCGCGTGAACCTTGCCGTGGCGCGCGTGCATTTAGAACCGTGCCGCGGCCAGCGCATTGAAACACTTTCCAAGGGTTACAAGCGGCGCACCGGAATTGCACAGGCATTGCTACATGATCCTCCAGTTCTCATTCTTGACGAGCCCACCGACGGCCTTGACCCCAATCAAAAGTTTGAGGTGCGCCAACTTGTGCGCGACCTTGGCAAGGATCGCGCGATTATTTTGTCCACGCACATTCTTGAGGAAGTCGAAGCGGTCTGCACGCGCGCCGTAATTATTAATCGTGGTCGCATGGTATTTGATGGCACTCCCAAGGAACTTGACGCGCGCGTTCCAGCCGGCGTGGCGCACAATCGCCTTGACCATATTTTCCGCACGCTGACCGCGGTGAACAGCAAGGAGCGCGCATGAAAAAGTATTTGTCGCGCGCAACTTTGCAATTATCTACTTGCGCTCACGCGCACAAGGAGCGCGCATGAGCAAGGCGCGTGATCGATCAAGCCATCAAGCTGGTGCGCCGGCTGTTGCATCCGCGGCGCAAAATAATTTCGGCCCGCCGCCAACACCAAGCGCGTTTGCTCGCACCATGAGCGTGTTTCGCAGGGAATTTGCGGCATATTTCGCCACGCCCGTGGCCGCGGTGTTCATTGTCATGTTCGTGGCCATCGCCGCGTTGCTGTCATTTCAAATGGCGGGCTTGTACACGCGCGGCCAAGCCGATCTGCGCTCATTCTTTCAATGGCAACCGTGGCTTGGAATGTTTTTCATGCCGGCTCTTGGCATGCGCTTGTGGTCCGATGAGCGCCGCAGCGGATCAATTGAACTTTTAATGACGCTGCCGTTGACCACGCGCGACATGGTGGCTGGAAAATTCCTGGCGGCGTGGGCCTTTGCATGTGTGGCGTTGCTGCTAACCACTCCGCTATGGATCACTATTGCGTGGTTGGGCGAACCGGACCACGGCGTGATCTTGGCGGGCTACATTGCAAGCGCAATGTTGTTTGCAACGTTGCTTTCAGTCAGCGTGTGTTTGTCGGCGTGCACGCGCAACTCGGTCGTTGCGTTCGTGCTTTCCGTGGCCGCGTGTTTCCTTTTATTGTTGACCGGCTTCGCAATCGTGCAAGATTTCTTCGCGCAGTGGTCGTCCAAGTGGGTCATTGAATCGTTGGCATCCATGAGCGCCATGACGCACTTCAACGGACTCACTCGCGGAGTGTTCGACGCGCGTGACGTGCTGTATCCAATCTCCGTGGTGTTCGCATTGTTGTGGGTGAATGTCTTGCTGCTTGATTGGCGAGGTTCCAAATGAACAAGAACGCCACGCATGCAAATCACTCTGGTCGATCTGGAAGTCTTGGCGCCATCGCGCTGATTCTGGTTGGCGTGATTGTGCTCAACGCCGTTGCCACATTCGCGCTGGTGGGTTGGCGCTTTGATTTCACTAGCGAAGGCCTTTACAGTTTTTCCCCCGGAACGCGCGCCATTTTGCGCTCGCTGAAGGACCCCGTGAAATTGGATTTGTACGCCTCGCGTGAATCCATCGCCGACATTCCAGAGTTGCGCGCGCATTCTCAGCGCGTGGAGGAATATCTCAGCGAGCTTGCCAGTCTTTCTGGAGGCAAGTTGCAGTTGCGCGTGATTAATCCGCAACCATTCAGCGAAGATGAGGACGCCGCGCGCATTGCCGGTCTTGTGGTGCAGCCCGTAAATAACGCGGGCGGCACCGCCATTCTTGGTCTTGTTGTGACGGGCCCTGGTCTGCGCGAAAAAATAATTCCGGTTTTCACCGCGGATCGCGATTCATTTATTGAATACGAAGTTGCCAAAGCCATTGCCACGGTTGGCCGAACTGTGAAACCAAAAGTTGGTTTGCTGTCGTGCATGCCGTTGCAGCCCCAGCACATGTTGCAAGATGGTTCCATGGGCGATCCAAGTCCCGCGCCGTTTGTGGTTGAGCAAATGCGCGAGTTGTTTGACTTGGTCGAAATTGCGGACACCGCCGCGCAATTGCCAACGGGTATCGACGCGCTGTTGTTGGTGCAGCCGCGCAAATTGCCGGAGTCCATGTTGCGATCCATTGACGCGTGGGCAGTTGCGGGCAAGCCGCTTGTTGTGTTGGCAGATCCATTTGCGGAAACCGATCAGCACCCGGACTCGCGCGCAATGGGCGCGAAAGTTTCCGCAACCACCTACGACTTTCCACTGCTGCGCGCGTGGGGTTTGGACATTCCGCCCGACATGACGGTGGGGGACATGAACTTCACAACGCGCATTCAAACGCCTGGTCCCGGCAACACCATGTGCGAATTGAATTACGTCGCGTGGCTTAGCCTCACTCGCGCGGCGTTGAATCAAACCGTTCCGTTGATGAACCGCTTTGAGGCGATCAATTTCAAAAGCGTTGGCGAAATTCAGAAACTGAAAGACCCGCCAGCTGGCGTTGCGCCCAACATTGAGCCGCTGATTTTCTCAAGCGACAAATCGCAGCTCATTCAATCGCTCAA
>CANJIC010000130.1 GCA_947474205.1 Planctomycetaceae bacterium
GGCTGGGAAAACCGAATTCAAGGATGGGGTGGAATTGGTTACCGATTTTATGAGGACCCCAAAGGCTTCTCGCTCACTGGCAAAGTTGGATTGGGTGCCACGCATGAATTTGGAAGCTCCGACACCACTCAACCAAACGGCTACGCGGAAATTGCGCTGGCATGGCAAATTAGCGATCGACAAAAATTAAACTTCTCCACCTACATTTCTCCCGACCTCGCCAATATTGAAAACTATTTCGTGCAGACACGATTGGAATGGAGCATGAAACTCGACATATTCAGTGGCTTAAGTCTGGTGACTGGTTTGCGTGATGATTATCAAAGCCAGCCCGCCGACAACGGAACTGGAAATGATTTCCGTGGCTACGCGGGTCTGAAATTGGAATTTTAATTTCGTGCCAAGTTTTTTTCGCGCGCACCATTGGAAAATGTATCTCTCACATGGTTCATACAATTATTTTTTCACGCCGCATTCGAAAACTCATTTCACACTTCAATTCATAAAGGAACTCACATGAAAATTATCGAAGAATTCAAAGCGTTTGCGGTCAAAGGCAATGCCATGGACTTGGCCGTCGGCGTCATCATTGGCGCGGCGTTTGGAAAAATCGTGAATTCAATCGTGCAAGACATGATCAATCCCATTGTGGGCATGCTCATTGGCGGCGTTGACTTGTCGCACTTTCAAGTGGTGCTCAAGAAAGCCGTCGTGGCGGATCCCGCGGCCAACATCGCCGCGGCGCCTGAAGTGGCCATCAAGATTGGTGCGTTCTTGAACATGTGCATTGAGTTTTTCATTGTGGCGTGGGCGGTGTTTCTGCTGGTCAAAGGTCTCAACAAAATTGCCAACATGAAACCCCAATTGCCTAAATTATAATTGCAGCTCGAAACTAAATACAAACCCAAAAACGATAGTTATTGAACTCATTTTGCTATTTCGAAACTAATCTTTTCTTAAATTTAAAATTTTCCACGCACAAAGATTCAATTTCTGTAAAGATTCCGTTATGCCGCGCCGTGCACTACCAACCTCAGAACCCTTGCTTGAAGAATGCAAGACTGCCATGCAAACATTGCAAGGCGCGTTGCTGGCACTTATTAAGGCCTGCGGCGCCGAGCAAGACCATGCCTTCGCACTTTCGCAGCGACTGAATATTGATAAAAGTTTGGCGTGGCGCATTGTGCGTTTCGCCAAGGAACACGATGTGAACCAAGCAGTTGAATATCTTCCAGGCGATTCGGGGCTGAATATATTCATCAACAAATGCCAACGCGGCTCTTCCACGCGTGACGCAACCCAAATCGCCCAGCAGGCCACCGCTGATTTAAGTTCTCTTGCCAAACGCGTGGGCGGAAGCCGCAATGCATTTAAAAACATATTGATGCAAAGCGGAACAAATCCCGCGCGCTCCATGTCCCAAATCGCGCTGCGCAAGCAGGCGTTCATGGCTAATGAAGCCATTTGGGGAATTCGCGCAAGCGTGCGTTGGAGATGTTGGATTCAGTTTCCCGCCAAGAACCCAGCTCTTGTTGATGTTGTGAGTGGCGACGCTTTCATTGGCCTCACTCGCTTGCGCAGCAATGCGAGTTGGCCACTAATTCAACGCACACTTTTTCAATACGACAATCAAGGCATCAAGCATCTGATTCCAGTTTCAACTGCGATAGATAAAAAAAGTAGCGAAGAATTTCCGCTGCTCACTGCGTTTAGCACATTGACCCCATCTCAATTAATCAGGCTGCAAACCCCAAATAAAATCACTTGGTCTTTACCCGTGGGCTCGGTTGGCCAAGAGGCCGCCACCGACTTGTTCTTTGCCGAAATCAGCCACAATGAATTTCCGGAACCCGTTGCCGCGCTCACTCGACTGGATTTACCCGTGGAAGAAGCCGTAATTGATATTTTTCTGCACAACTCACTGCTCAAAGAAACTCCCATGCACGCATTCTTGTTCAACTGCATGACCGGTGGCGGCATGGGTGTTCCAGAGCCAAACCGCGAAAGCGATCGCATGCCACTGATTGAATCGGTGGAAGCGTTGCCTCAGGCGCATCACTGGCCCGTGAATTCCATTCCTATGTACAGCGATGTGGTAGAAACCTTATTCAAGGCGCAACCATTTGCGCAAAGTGAATTCACGCTGCACCGCATCAGCATAAAGTATCCTGCCATTCCAACCGCGTTGGTCATGAAGCTGTCCGACAAGATATAATTTTGCCATTTTTTTATTCTCGCTGACAAATCAATAGTTCGCATGGCGCGCCAATGCCCTACGCCACCAACCATCACACTATTTTTTCTAATCTCTATGCGTGATCAATGGGCACCACCAACGCTCAAACTATTTTTTCTGATCTCTATGCGTGATCAATGGGCGCCACCATGCCCACAACGCCGCGCGCTCTTCTTGAGCAACTTCGCTGGCCTCCATGGCAAGCCAGGCAAATTCGTCAATGCGTTTCTCGCGCGCGTCACCAACGGTGTGATGCAATTTCTCAAGCACATCGGCGGCGCGATTCCACGCCGCGATATTTGTTGGCAGCGGCAACGCGGCGATTTGCTTGGCCGACAATTTCAACGCGTGTGGTGAAAGACCGGCGCCCGCGTGTCGCCACCATGCCTCCGCGCTTGTGGCTGGCGAAAGCACAACCGCAAGAATGCGCCATAAATCAGCGCGTTTATGCGGCACAACGCGAATCAACGGCACGCTTGGCGCCATGTGGCCGGTCGTATCCACCACCGCTTCAAGCGCCTTGGTCTGCACGGCAACCAACACCTTGGGCCGCTTGGCATCGGCCAGCCAATCCTTCATATATGGATCGTCAGCAATCGCGCGCTCATTCGCCTCCGGGTGCTTCCACACTTTTCCAAGCAAGCGCACGGGTCGATCACCCCACATGCAATGCGCCCAATCAATCAAGCCCGTGGTGACAATGCGAAGACCGTGGGAACTTTTGGAATCTTTGATGGCGCCACGCAGTCCGTAATACTGGTCGCGAAAATCCGCGGCCACGCGCGCGCGATCACCAATGACACCGTGCGGCCGCTGCTTCATACGCGGAACGCCAGCGTGCGCCGCCATGGCCGCGCTCCATCTTCCTTGCCACGCAGACCACGGCAAAGTCAACGCGGGTGAAGGCAACACGCGCAGTGAATGTCCGTGATTTTTTCGCGTCCGCGCCGCATGGTTTGCAAACGCAAGTATGGCCACATGCGTTGACGCGCTGGCCCAGCGTTGGCGTTCAAAGTAAATGCATTCAAGTTGCGCCAGTTTGCCAACGCGCTCACGCACCAAGTGCGCATGAGCGGCGGACAACACGCTGACTGGTTCAATCATGGCCATGCGACCACCAGGCTTCAGTGCTTGCGCGCCCAACAATAAAAACGCGCTTGCCATGTCGGCATACCCGCGCACCGCGCCGTCAAAACGCTCCACAAGTTTCTGGGCGCGGCGGCGGTCCACAACGGTTGCGCCAATCAATTGATTCAGAAACGGCGGATTTCCAAGCACAATGTCGAACGCGCCCTGAATATTTTTTTCAAAAAGCGCGTCGCCCACGCGCACTTGCCGCGAAAGTTGGCGCGCGGCCGCGGGCGACAAGCGCAAGAAATGCGCCAACCTTGTGCGCGCAATAGACACCGCGATTGGATCAATGTCAACGCCGTGCATGGCGCTCGCAATAGCGGTCTTGGAGCATCCCGTGCGAACCAACTCGCGCGCGGCAGCAATAAGAAGATTTCCACTGCCGCAAGCTGGGTCCAAAATAGTTGGGCACGCACGCGGCGCTCGCTCTTTCAACCACGGCTTAAGTGAAAGTTCTACCAACACATCCGCAAGAACCATCGGCGTGTAAAAAGCGCCAAGTTGTTTGCGACGACGCGACGTTTTTTTATTTTCTCCACCCGCCCTCCCCAGCGACGCCTCATACGACACGGACAACCACTCTTGATCGTCACCAGTTTTAAATTGCGCGGCGCTCGCCGATGTCCTTGGCATGCGTGTGCAATCTATTCGCTGGCGCAACATTGTGCAGCATGATTGCGGCCGCATGCCACAATCAATTCATGGGCGCATCATGCTGCCGCCATACGCGCGCCTTCACTCCACGCTAAAATTGCGTTACCCTTTGGACATTCCTTGGAACAAACACATTCATGAATTGGGGCGCACATGATCATGTATGAAGTCAAACTTTCCAGCGGCAAAATCGTTGGTCCCTTCAATGCCGCGGATTTAAAAGACGCCCTGCAAGACGGCCGCATTTCTGGCGACGACTTCGTGCGCCGAACAGATGGCGGTGACTTTGTCCCCATTCGTTCAGTGCGCGGGCTTAAAGATTTAATTCAACCAACAGGCAATACCAGAACACCCGCATCTACAACCCCTTCAAGCGCCGAGGCTGCCGCATTTTCTATGCCGCCCAACCCGCCAAACTTCCCTTCGAATTCTGCGTCAACTTTGGAATCCGGCCATGGCTCACACCCAACACCAAACGCGCCATCGCTTGACGCCGGTGACAAAGTATTGCGCGCCGCGTTCTCTATTGGTCGCTGGTTCTCCATTATTGTCATTTCTCTGTGCGCATTAAGTTTGGCAGGCGCAATTATTTTTTATCTCTTGAATTCCGGTTTCGATGCGCAACCCGCGCCCGTGAATCAAATTATTCGTCCTACCAGCACGCTTGAATTTATTCAAGCCTGTCGAGTGCCAATCCAATCCAGCGTTTCCTCTGGTGGCGGTCAATCATCGACTGGTTCATACAGCACAAGCGGCGCAGGCATTGATACCTGTCAAAAATATCGCGCCCGCATTACCGAGATCACGCAGGCGCTTGGAATCACGAGTTCAATTAGGACAAGCGGAAAAAGTTCTGGCGATTTCATCTGCGATTGGATTCAACAAATTCCCGGCAAGGACAAGGAACAATTTGTTGACGACTTCGTCGCCTTCGCAAAATCATTTCAAGCCACCACTCCCAAGCCCGCAAATTGCGATGGCGCCAAGGCCGCAAGTTTCTTTAATGATGAATTTCTCGCGGCATTGATGGTGAGAGAGCAGCAAGAGAAGGCGGCGGCGATTGCGGCCGCTTTAGAAAATGCGCGCCGACAAGCCATGCAACAATGGGCGGTCTATGCCGCCGCAGGTGCCGTGGCAAATTTACTGATCTTCCTGTTCTTTCCGCTGCTCATTCAAATCGAAAGAAATACAAGGCCTATTGGCTTGTAATTCAGGCAACAATATCCACTACAGTTGCGCTCTCAATGAAGCACGCATCCGATCCACACTCCAATCCATTGATCGCGCCACCAAGATCCTGGAAAAGCGCCCTTCTTATTTTTGCAAGCGGAGCACTGTGTCCCTTGCTCATTGCGGTCGCAATTTACTTTGTCATCCGCATGACAAATTCAACTGGAATTTTGCCTGAGCGGCCCGTCAAATCGGAAACAGCGTTGCTGGCTGAGATGGATGCGACACTGAAAGCAGCCGCTGATGAGAATCGAATGGAAATAGAGATGCAAGTTCAAACACTGTATGAACGTCAACAGTACGAACCAAACTGCACGCTTGATTTATTAATTATTTCTGGTGGTGGCGACAATGGCGCATTTGGAACCGGATTTCTTGTCGGGTGGGGAAAAGTTCCGCCTGGCCCAAACGCGCGCCCGCTGTTTGATTCCGTTTCTGGAGTAAGCGTGGGCGGACTGATCGCACCATTTGCGTTCCTGGGTAGCGAGATTGATTATGAACGTGTGGATGAACTCTTTCGAAATCCAAAAACTGATTGGAAGATCCCTCGGGGAATGCTTTACTTTCTGCCAGAAAATTCCAGCTTTTACGATGTGGCTGGTTTGGAACGCGACCTCTGTTCACAAATTGATTTGAAATTTGCCGAGCAAATTGTGAATGCATCTAAAAAGAGCCGCCAACTGTTGATACAGAGCACAAATCTGGATTCCGGAATACCGCA
>CANJIC010000131.1 GCA_947474205.1 Planctomycetaceae bacterium
AAGCCGGACGGCAGCTTTGGCGAGAGCGCCAATAGCTATCTTGATCCATCGCTCAAGGGCCAAGGCGTAAGCACGGCCAGTCAAACCGCGTGGGCCGCCATGATTTTGCAGGAGATTTATGGCGCGCATGACCCCGATGTAGCGCGCGCGTTGGCCTGGTTGGCGCAAACGCAATTGGGCGAAAAAGACGCGCAAAACCCGCTGAAAAACCCAGATGGCGATCCTGCCGGATCGTGGCGCGAAACTGAATTCACGGGCACTGGATTTCCGAAAGTATTTTATTTGCGCTATCACTTGTATCGACTTTATTTTCCGCTGATGGCGCTGGGAAGATATTTGCAAGCGCATGGCGTGGATGTGGCAAGTGGCCATGACCATGCGCCTTCGCGCGGCGAGTGATTTGAAATTGCATCAATGAAATGGATGCGCCGAGGTGAACGCGTAGTTATTCCACGCCAGTTCGCTGGCTTGCAAACATAAACGCGTGGCGGTGCGTTTGACTTCGTCGGGCGCGTATAAATCATCCCCAAGAATGGGTTGGCCAAGCGCCAATAAATGCACGCGCAACTGATGGCTGCGGCCCGTCATGGGTTGTAAACGAAACCGCGTGCACAGACATGGCTTGTGTGAGGTTGCAACGGAAGCGGGAACGTGATCAAGCAAAGCCTCAACATTCCAGCGCGTCACGCTGGCCTTGCCAAGTTCATGGCACACAATTTGGCGCGCGTTGCCAAGCGCCTCTTTTCGCAGCGGCAAATCAATTTCACCAGATTCCGCGCGCGCATGCCCAAACGCAATGGCGTGATACGCCTTTGTCACGCGCCGCGCTTCAAACAACATGCTCAGTTCCCGGTGACTTTGCGCGTGAAGCGCCATGACAATCAGTCCGCTGGTGTGTTGATCCAACCGATGCACATTACGCGCCCCGGGAAAAACAGCGGCGACGCGCGTGGCCAAGCAATCCGCGTTGTGCGCGCCAATGCCAGGAACCGAAAGCAACCCGGAGGATTTGTTGAGCACAACAAAGTCATCCTGGACGTGGACTACTTCAAAGCCAGCATGTGAATTGTGTGAGTGATTCATGGTGATTCTTAAGGTTTTATGTAAGGCGCGTTTGACAAGTGAACCTTTCAAAGAAAGCGAGTGTGCCAAGCCGTACACTTACAAGGTATGACATTATTTATTCTATTGATGTGCGCGTTGACGCAAACTTCCGCGGCAAACGCTGGCAAGGTTGACGCCACGGTTCAATCCACGCAAGGTAGCAGCGACAGTGCGGCAACCGTGCGCAATGAGCCTGCCAATTGGCGCAAGTTTGAAGGCGTTTTGTCTCATCAAATGCAGCTCACTCTTGCTGAGCGTTTTGTGAAAGCGGGTGAGGCGTATTTTAATGCCGACGCCACGCGGATTGTTTTTCAAGCCATTGAACATGACGCGCAGGGAAATCCCCAAAGCGAGTATTACAGCATGTATGTGGCGCAATTGCGCGACGAGGGCAAGGGGCAATCGTTTGGTCCGGATCAACGACGGTATCGTTTAAAACATATTCGCCGTGTCAGTCCTATTGGCAGCGCCAATACGTGCGGTTGGTTTCATCCCACCGATCCCAATAAGTTGATCTTTGCCAGCACGGTTACGGCGCCTGCCAAACAAGAGACGCCGGGCTATCAACGCGGCACACGAAATTACCGTTGGAGTTTTCCGCCAGAGATGCGCGTGGTTGAATTGGATTTAAGCGTGCAGGACATCACCGCGGAAAGTTTGAAACCACTGGTGGGCAATGGCAAGGCGTACGCCGCGGAGTGCTCCACAAGTCCCGATGGGCGCACGTTGCTGTATACAAGTCTTGAAAGTGGCGACGGCGATTTGTACGTCATGGATATGGCCAGCAAAAAAAGCACGCGACTGACCGCGCTAACTGGCTACGACGGCGGCGGCTTTTTTAGTCCAGACGGAAAGAAGATTGTGTGGCGAGCTGACAGAAATGCCGACAATTTGCTGCAAATTTACATTGCAGACGTGGTCTTTGATTCCACGGGCGCGGTTTCTGGAATTGGCGAACCCTTGGCCGTGACCAATGATGGCGCGGTGAATTGGGCGCCATATTTTTCGCCCAATGGCAAAGTGATTGTGTATGCGTCAAGCCGCGTTGGACATGACAACTATGAAATTTTGGCCGTGCCTGTTCCAAGTGATCGCCATGCTCCGCTTGGACAACCTCGCCGCGTCACGTCTGCGGACGGCGCGGATCTTTTGCCGGCGATCAGTCCCGATGGAAAATTATTAATGTGGACAAGCCAGCGTGGACTTGGTCGCTCAAGCCAACTGTGGCTGGCGAACATGTCGCAGCATGATTTGCTGCTAGGCGAACTTGTCGCGCCCGCGGCAGAAAAATCGCCTACGCCAAGCGCAACCACGCCTTCAGCAACCGCCCCCAATAATTCCGCGACTCCTCCAACCACGCAACCCAAATGAATTCCTACCACGAACGAGAAATGTTGATTCCATTTCGCAGCGCCTTGCTGCCGCACATTTTCACCGATGTTGTGATTGTGGGCACGGGCGTGGCGGGCTTGCGCGCGGCCATTGAAGCCTCGCAACACAGTGATGTGATTGTGTTGGCCAAGGAGTCGATTGATCTATCAAACACGTCGTGGGCGCAAGGCGGAATTGCCGCGGTGATGAATGCAAAAGACAGCATAAATGCACATATTCAAGACACTTTGGAGGCGGGGGCCGGTTTGTGCGAACCCGATGCGGTGCGCGTCTTGGTGCAAGAGGGACCGCAGGAAATTGCGCAACTTTTGAAATGGGGAATGCGCGTGGATCGCGACGACAACGGCCAGCCCGCGCTGGGTCTTGAAGGCGGTCACCATTGCCACCGAATTATTCATAGCGATGGTGACGCAACGGGTGTCGAGTTGGCGCGCTGTCTTGTGGAGAAAGTTCGTCAGCAGCGTCGCGTGCGCGTGTTTGATCGCTGCTTTGCAATCGATATTTTAATGGATCAACGCAAAGGTCAACGTCGCGCCGCGGGCGTGCTGACGTGGCATCCGCGTCACGGACTGCAAATGATTTGGGCCAAGGCCACGGTATTGGCCAGCGGTGGCTGTGGTCAAATTTTTCGCGAGACCAGCAATCCCAAAGTTGCAACCGGTGATGGCGTGTCCATGGCGTGGCGCGCCGGCGCCACTGTGACTGACTTGGAGTTCATGCAGTTCCATCCAACAACGCTGTATGTCGCGGGCGCTCCGCGCCACTTGATCAGCGAGGCGGTGCGCGGCGAAGGCGCGAAGTTGGTGGATCGTGATGGCGCATCCATCATGGGTAATTTGCATGAGCTGGGCGATCTTGCGCCGCGCGATGTGGTTAGCCGCGCCATCGTTCGCCACTTGGCAAAAAGCGGCGAATCCCATGTGTGGTTGGACGCGCGCTGCATGGGGAGCACAGGTTTTTCTAAGCGTTTTCCAGGGCTTTCGCGCATGTTGGCGGGGTTTGGCCTGGACGCCGGGCGCGCTCTTATTCCCGTTCACCCAGCCGCTCATTATTCCATTGGCGGCGTTGAAACAGATTTACATGGTCGCACCAGTGTTGCCGCGTTGTATGCCTGCGGCGAATGCGCGGCGACCGGCGTGCACGGCGCCAATCGATTGGCCAGCAATAGTTTGTTGGAAGGACTTGTCTTTGGTCGCCGCGTGGCGCAAGCCATAGAAATGGATTCGCTTGCCCCCGCCATGCCACTATCACTGACATACGAAGTTGAGCGCCCCGAGCGTGGCGAGTTGGACTTGGCCGATGTGCGCAGTAGTTTGCGCAGCGCTATGTGGCGCAACGTTGGTATTGAACGCAGCTCTACAAAATTAAGCGACATGCTTGAAATGTTCGCGTTCTGGGGTCGCTACGCATTTGATAGCGTCTTTGATGACCCGATGGGTTGGGAAACACAGAACATGTTGACCAGCGCGCGCTTGATGGTGTTGGCCGCGCTTGCGCGCAATGAAAGCCGCGGCACGCACACGCGGATTGATCGACCCAAGACGGATGTCGAACTTGAGGGTCATTTCATGTGGAATATCAATCGCGAGGACTTTTCCTGGAAAGCGCGCGGGGCGGTGCCAGTCAAGCACGCCAGCAAGGTATGAACATGAAAATAGGTTTTTTTGGCGTATTTACCTTGATTTTCAGCGGGGTCTGCGCCAGTGGCTTGGGGTGCGCCGTTGAACGCACAGAATATCACTATCGCTCGCAATCCATGGCGGATGCCATGGGACGCCCAGTTGACGAAACATATGTGAAGCCGGATGGAACAAAAGTGATCTATTCGGCCAAGCAACCCCAACTCCAAAAGGACACCGACGAACACGTGGCGGCACCAACGCCACAGACCGATCTAACCGAGACTGATTTGCGCGCTAAAAAAGCCAATGGTGATGTTGTCTTGCAAGCGACATTTCCAGAACAGGTCGTGGATCACATGCTGGAGTGCGTCCGAAATGAGGAATACGATTTGATGTGGAACCAACTTCTTTCCACGCAAGCCAAAAAAGATCTCGAACCACGTGGCGGCCTAAAATATTTCAAAACATTCTTCCAAGTCAATCGCAAGGAAGTCATGGCCA
Organism: Planctomycetaceae bacterium; assembly: GCA_947474205.1. The sequence continues at coordinate 4,620 of CANJIC010000131.1, forward strand.
CATTGAATTGCATGAAGATTAATTTTAAAAACGGGCATGTCATGATTCACAAGAATGACGACACGCACATGTCGGCGCAACTTGATTCCACGCTTCGAACAAGTTACCGATTTGCATTGATTGATTTTGAATCCACGCCAACTGGCATGAAGTTGGTCAGCATTCGCTGAAAGAAAAACCGCGCTTCGTGTGAAGGAAGCGCGGTTTGAAATAGCTAGAAATACAGTGATTTACGCAGCGGTTGGCGTGGCTGGCGGCGGAACTTCCGCCGGCTTTTGCGCCCTAAACGCCAAGTGCTCCTTCTCGCCCTCTCGGGTGACAAAGATCACATCGCCCGCGGCGAACTCGCCGCTGAGCAGATTTTCCGCGAGCGGATCTTCCACAAACTGCGACAGAGAGCGGCGCAATGGACGCGCGCCAAAGTCGGGGTTGTAGCCCTTGTCAATCAAGAAGTCCTTGGCCTTCTGATCAATTTCAAGCGCCATGCCTTTTTCGGTGAGGCGCTTGCGCAACTTGCCCAACTCAAACTCAATGATCTGATTCAAGTCGTCCTTGATCAGCGGACGGAACACAATCATGTCGTCGAGGCGATTCACAAACTCCGGACGGAAGAAGCGCTCCACCTCGCTACCAAGCGACTTCTTCATCTTCTCATAGTCCTGCACTTCAGCGCGCTTGGTGAAACCAAATGCGGAGCCGCCCTTGATCACATCGGCGCCCAGATTGCTGGTCATGATGATGATGCAATTGCGGAAGTCAACATGGCGACCGAATGAATCAGTGAGACGGCCTTCCTCCATGATTTGCAGAAGCATGTTGAACACATCGGGATGCGCCTTCTCAACTTCGTCAAGCAACACAACCGCGTATGGACGGCGGCGAATGCGCTCGGTAAGTTGACCGCCTTCTTCAAAGCCCACGTATCCTGGAGGCGCTCCAATCAAGCGAGAAACGTTATGTTTCTCCATGTATTCGCTCATGTCCAAAGTGAACAGCGCGTCTTGATCGCCAAACATAAAATCCGCGATGGCTTTGGCCAACAACGTTTTTCCAACACCGGTTGGACCAAGGAACAAGAACGAACCCATTGGACGCTTTGGATCTTTCAAACCAGAGCGACTCTTGCGAATGGCGCGGGCCACAGTCTTGACGGCTTCTTCTTGACCGACAACGGTCTTGTGAAGCTCCGCCTCCAGTTGAAGCAATCGCTTGCTTTCTTCCTTGGCCAAACGCGTCAATGGAACGCCCGTCATCTTGCTCACAACTTCCGCGATCATTTCCTCGTCCACGGTTCCCGTGGTCTCGTTCATGCGATCGCGCCAGCCTTGT
>CANJIC010000132.1 GCA_947474205.1 Planctomycetaceae bacterium
ACGCTTGCACCCTCATTCGCGCTGTATCGGCTTCGTCCAATCACGGGTCGCAAGCATCAGTTGCGGGTGCACTGCGCCGCGCTTGCCATTCCAATTGTGAACGACCCCATGTATCCAACATTTCTGCCGGAGCCTGCGCGTGACGCGCCAGAAGATTTCAGCAAGCCACTGCAACTCTTGGCGCGCGCAATTGAGTTCACCGATCCCATCACTGGCGCGGCGCGCGCATTCACAAGCGCGCGGCAACTAGAATTGCTTGCGACATATCCGTGACAAATCCAACGCACCAATCTCCCACCGGCCGACTTGAATTGATCTGCGGCCCCATGTTCGCCGGCAAAACCACGGAACTGATTCGCCGCCTTGACGCCGCGCGCGCCGCACAAGAAATCACACTTGCCATAAAGCCCGCGAAGGACACGCGCTACGCCGATCAAGAATTGGTCACGCACGCAGGCGGTCGCACCCGCGCCGTAGCCGCGGCAACCGCCGCCGACATTCTTGCCGTGGCCAGCGACGCGCGCGTGATTGGCATTGATGAAGCGCATTTCTTTGGCGTCGAACTTTCTGCGGTATGCCTTGCGCTTGTCACTTCGGGTCGGCGTGTGATTATTGTGGGCTTAGAGTTTGACCATCGTGGCGATGGCTTCGAGCCATTTCCAACATTGCTTGCGCACGCGCATGACACAATGCGAATCACTGGGGTTTGTTCGTCGTGCGGCGGCGCGTCTATTCACAGTCAGCGCATGGTCACCAGCGCTGAACGCATTCATGTTGGCGGTGTTGGTGATTACGAACCGCGATGCGCGGCGTGCTTTATTCCAAGCGCGCGATGAAAGTTTGTTGCTTCAGGCGTTCAAACAGCTCGCGCTTTATATATGAAGTTGGTTTGGGCGTTCAACCAACTCACGCTTTATGTATGTAGTTACTTTAGGCGTTTAACCAGCTCACGCTTCATAAAAGAAGTTGCCACAGGGGCTCAGACAACGCACCCCACGCGAGCAGGGCTCGCGCGGTTGCTAAACTCGCCCCTTTTGTGGCAACTTCTTTTATTTCGCTGAACACATTTTTTAATGCTTTATTTATAAAAACTCCTTTTATTTCGCTGGACACATTTTTTAATGCTCTATTTGTGACAACTTTTTTTATTTTGCTGAGCGCATTTTTAAATGCTCTGTTTGCGGAAACTTTTTTTATTTCGCTGAAAACATTTTTAATGCTCTATTTGTGGCAACTTTATTTGCTTTGAAAATAATTACAAACTCGTACGGCCGTCATTCACAACAACAAAGCGCGCGGCGGATTTATAACCGCCAGCGAAACGGCCAAAGATTGGCTCCGCAAATTCGTGAAAGAATGCGCGCGCCTGCTCCACGCCAAGTTGGCGCACGCCAGAAAGTTCCAGCGCCTCCCAGCGGCTCCATCGCACTGTTGAAGGGGCGTCGACATATACCGCAATATCTAAATGCGCCCGCGGAATTTCATGCAGTGCGTGAATGCCTTCGCACACAACAATCGGCGCGCCCTGCACACGTTGATAGCCCTCGCGCGAGTGCGACACAAATGACCATACTGGAATTGTCACATCCTCGCCGCGGCGCAGTGCCGCCAAATCGCTCGCAAGGCGCGGCAAATCAGAATATTCTGGCACGTCGCGCAAATGCTCAGGCGTGACGTCGTAGTTTGGAAAGTAATGATCCGTGGCAATCACGCACGAAGAAAGTTGCGCAGCCAGCGTGCTTTTTCCGGCGCCTACTGGACCCGTTATGCCAATCACTACGCGCTCACTTGTGCCGCCGCGCATCGCATCAACGGGCGTTTCATTTCCAACCGCAGCCGCATTCTTGCGCGCAATATCTGTCACTAATTTCATGTCTTCGCGATTGCCCCCTGCTCGCCCTACAGCCAAGTTCTTTGCCGCCGCAATCACCGCCACCGCATCAAGAATGCGCTGACTTGCGCCGCTCCACTGCAACTTTTCTTGTTCACGCATTGGCTCGCTCATACTGTCCTCATAAAGTCAGGGTACTCAGCAATTCACTATTCTGTGACTCACATGCAACAATTCACCGGACTCATTGGCGTTGGCGTAATTCTTACGATTGGCTTTGCGCTTTCCACCAACAAGCGCAGCATAAACGTACGCACAATTGTCTCTGGTGTGACAATTCAATTTCTAATCGCGTTTCTATTCCTACGCTTTCCCCCCGTAGTTCACGTGTTCGATTATTTCGCCGCCGGCGTGACCCGCGTGATTTCATTCGCCGACCAAGGCACCGCATTCATCTTTGGAAAAGTCGGCGACGCCAGCGGACCCTGGGGATTTATTTTCGCCGTAAAAGTACTGCCAATTATTATTTTCTTCGCGTCATTCATGGCGGTGCTGTACCACCTTGGAATTATGCAACGCGTGGTAGCAGTATTGGCCTGGGTCATTCGCCGCGTGCTGAATGTCAGCGGCGTCGAAGCGCTCTCCGCGGCAGCGAATATTTTCCTTGGGCAAACAGAGGCGCCACTCACCGTCAAACCGTTCATTGCCACCATGACGCGCTCGCAAATCATGGCCATCATGACGGTTGGTTTCGCAACCATCGCTGGCAGCGTTATGGCTGCGTACATAGTCATGCTGGGCGGAGATCAAGAAAGCGCGCGCATTCTTATGGCTAAACATTTGATGACCGCCAGCGTTATGTCCGCGCCCGCTGGCCTGGTCATGGCCAAATTGATGTTGCCTGAAACAGAAACGCCACGCGCGGAATCGCTGGACGCTCTGCGCAACTTGCCGAAGACAACTTGCAACGTCATGGACGCCGCCGCCGAGGGCGCCACCGACGGTTTGCGCTTGGCGCTAAATGTTGCCGCCATGTTGATCGCGTTCGTGGCGCTGCTCGCCATGTTGAATTATCCACTCGCCGCGCTCAGTGAAATAAATTCCATCGCGTTATGGCGCGCTGCGAACGGCATTCCTGTGTTTACTTTCCAAAATATACTGGGTTATATATTCACGCCGCTGGCCTGGTGCATGGGCGTGGGCAGTGACGACGCTCGCAAAATGGGCACGCTTATGGGTGAGCAAATCATCGCCACGGAATTTGTGGCGTATGTCGACCTTAGCACTTCACTGCGCGACGGAACCATCAGCTCGCGCGCCGCGCAAATTGCAACCTACGCACTATGCGGCTTTGCAAACCTTCCATCCATTGCAATTCAAATTGGCGGCCTAAGCGCCATGGCTCCAAATCGTCGCAGTGATTTCGCGGCGCTTGGTCTGCGCGCCATGGTCGCGGGTGCGCTCGCTTGCTGGATGACCGGCGCCGTGGCCAGTTTGTTTATTGGTGGCTAATGCGCGCGGCGGCGAAAGCACTCTGTGCAAAAACATCGTTATGATCGTTAAATGAGTACAAGTTTGAACAAGCCCACCGAAACAAATCCACTGCGCCAAAATGACGAGCGATATGTATTGGTTTCCCAGGAGTTTCCCCAGCAAGAAGATGGAATTGACTTGGCTGATCTTGCCATAGCCGCATGGAAAAACCGATTTTTGTTTATTGTTTCTTGGGTCATTCTGGCCGTGATCACATTTGGAGTACTGCAAACCTTTAACACGTCAACCATAAGTACTGAAATTAGAAGTGGTCAGATATCAAAAACACCAATTCAATCTTTAGACGCTATAAAAGACCAACTCACAACACTTTATTTCCCGCAGGTAACACAAGATCTAGAGAAGCAACTTCAACAAAAAATTTCAGGAAAAATTACTACAGATGTTAAAAAGGGTTCGGATTATATAAAGACAACCATCGTTCTGGCCGGTTTATCGAGCGACCAAGTCGATTCATGCCTGAAGTCCGTCATGCAAAAATGGGTTGAATACCAGGCCGTGGAAATTAAAAAAATAACACTGGCAACTCAAGATAGAATCGTGTTACTTACGCAAGAAATTGCCTCAACCAAAGTCTATTCTGATTCACTTCAGACCTCTAGCGATCCACAAAAGCAAAGTGATTCCGCCCGCCTGGTCCTTCAAGTCGAATCTAAAAAACAGCAAATATTCGATCTGCAACAACTCATTCAAAATGTTGAACAGCCAATCGTGATCACCCCGTTTAATGATGAATATGTAAATTCGGGTCCAGGTCGCGGAATCAAAGGCATAGCCGTAAGCGCGTTCACCGGCGCAGTCCTGGCATTCTGTTTGGTATTTGCGGCAAGCATTATTCGCACCGCCAAAGCCAGGCTTGCAAATAGTTAAAGCAGAACCTGCGAAAAGTCTCGAGCGCCAAGACGCTTCATACCCCAACACAACCACGCCCGGCAGGTTGTCAAAGTCGCGAGCCTATTCCTTTGGAAGACTGAAATAATTTTGTATAGAAGCGTGAAGCACCTCCGGAAGAACCTTTCCACCTAGCGTGCTCTTCAGTGCGTTCAAAATTGATTCCCACTCCAAAGAAGATGTGGAAAATGAATTCAAAAAGCGAACCAAATCGCTTGTAATTGCATCCGGAAGATTTGGCCCCTTCGTTTGAGGCAGCGTTGCCGCAAGACGAAAAATATCAAGGCCCTTTACCACTTCACTTGTCCAAGAAGGATTTCCAACTGCTGTTGCACGCGCTCGTCTGGGGAATCCGCCATGCTGAGATACAGCGAAAGATGGTCCACCAATTTCCCATCACCAAGAAGATTGGGGTCGTACGACCAAATCTCAACTTGTGCTGTGGCGTTGTCGGCGTCGTGACAAATTTCGCAAATGCCGTGACCTAATAATTCACCAAGCATGCCAAGCGTGAGCGCGTATGTGGGCAAGCGATCGTCGCCAATCATGGTGCGTGCGCTTAATGCGCTCATGCCAGCAAGCAGTAATTGATTTTTGCGTTTTCCCCAGCGAATCCACTGCTTTCTCTTAACAGGCGTGACCAGTTCCTTTGCAAGTTGTTGCCAAAGTTTGCCGTCAGTCGCTGTGAATTCAAGAACAATCGAACGTCCAGCGCGCGCAGTTCTGCAAATATTCGCCGCCTCCAGTTCGTCCTTGACTTTGCTCATCATCATTGGTGAATACTGAATGCGCCGCGCGATATCTTTCAGCGACATCTTTACCAATGGCTCACGCAACAAGTGGTACAGCAACGCGCATTGCGTGGCGGGGCTGAATGATTTTTCACGCTTCGATTTTGGCTTAGGAAACCGCTCGCGCAAATCAATCATGCCACCCGGGATAAATATTTGACTGCCTGGAATAATAAACGGTACGCCCATGTGAACCATTCGATTGCGGGCGTGGGACGGCAATATTGGCAATACCACAATAACGGGCGCGCCAAGTTTGACTCCAAGCTTCTGTGCGTGCTTTGCGTACTCGCCGGGGGTTGCGCATTCCCAATCCTTCGATTCAATAGCCAGAAATGTTTTTTGTCCAAACAGTCGCGCTGTACAAATTGAATAGCGTTGGCGCAAGAACAGCGGCAAAGTCGACGCGACCACTTCGGTCAGATCGGGTCGTTGTCCGCTTACGGTTTGTACATAATCAAGAAGGCGTAATTTGATCGATGACATATTGGATAAACTACTATTGCATAATACACAATACAAGTTTATCATTTTATTTTTATGTACACAATCTTCAGCCAAAGGCGGTCGTTGGCTGAACCGTGTGTTCACAAATGCCATTTCTTTAACCAAATCAAGCATCTTTGCAGGCTAATGCTCTGCGGGCCGCTTTCAGAAATCCATGCTGTTTTTCCTGATGTTGATGTGCGCCACACGCTTCACGGGGCGTTCACGAACACGCTTTGAGGAACCTCGCTTAATACCCCAGCACAACCACGCCCGGCAGGTTGTCAAAGTCGCGGACA
>CANJIC010000133.1 GCA_947474205.1 Planctomycetaceae bacterium
AAGAAGGCGAAGTGTTGCGCATCGCCACCACTGATGACATGACGCGCTGGAACGCTTTTCAATCCGCCGCAAAAGATCGCCGCGACCACGCGCGTGAAATTGTTGCCAAGTACAAACTGAATGTGAAAGTGGTGGAGGTAGAAGTCATTTTGGGCGGCGAAACCGTGACCATGTTGTGGATGGGCCCCGAAGGAAATCCCAACGAGCCGCCGCCGCCGCGCCCCGATATTTCCGGCGTGATGCGCGAGTTGGAGCAGCATTACGGCGCGCGCGTATTTGATCGACAAGTTGGCGCGCGCGATGAAGCGCGCTTGACGGCCGACTACGAAAAGTGCGGTCAACATTGTTGCTGCAAAAATTTCCTGAAGGTGCTCAAGCCAGTCAGCATGAAGAGCGCCAAGATTCAGAAAGCCACCATGGACCCGCTTAAAATCAGTGGTCGTTGCGGGCGCCTGATGTGTTGCCTGCGCTATGAGGACAAAACGTACGAGGAACTCTCCAAGCGCCTACCCAAAAAGAATTCGCGCGTGATGACCACCGACGGCCCCGGCACCGTGATCGACGGAAAAATTCTGGTGCAACTTGTGCTTGTTCGCCTTGACTCCGACAACAAGGAAGTTGCGTTTCCATTTGAGGAACTTTTGTCAGAGACACCGCCGCCAGCACCGCCATCCGCGCCGCCGCCAAACAGGCGCAATTGATTTGCGGTTTGTCCTCCGCTGACACGCGTCCTTCAAAGCCAAGCTGATTTGTATTGCAAAATATGTTCTCGCCATTCACGCTTGGTCATTTTCACGCGCATTGTCACACGCATCTTTGTCGTGTTCATCTTCATCACGCCTGCGCGCAACAGTCGATACATTGCTTCATTCATGAGCGATTCTTCAAGCGAAACTCCGCCGCACAATAAATGGCGACCAGCTGGCGTTGACACCTTGCAAGGCTTGATTGTGGCCTTCACCATTGCCATGGCGTTTCGCGGATTTGTGCTTGAAGGTTTTGTTATTCCAACTGGCTCCATGGCGCCAACATTGTTGGGCCAACACATTCGCGTTCATAGCGACGCCAGTGGTTACGCCTACACCGCCGATGGCGGCTCCGTGTTTGACAACGGCGCTCCGCCAACCGTGCGCGCTCCACTGGTTGATCCAATGGTCACGCGCCAATTTTCTATGGGCGAAACGGAACTCGGTCGCTTGCGCACTCAAGTTGTGGGTGGCGACCGCGTGTTGGTTCTGAAATATGTTCCGTGGGTTTTTCAACCGCAGCGCTGGGATGTGATTGTGTTTAAAAATCCGCCCGACCCAATTGGCGATTCACAAAATTACATCAAGCGCATGGTTGGCATGCCGTCGCAGTCGCTTCTTCTTGTTGATGGCGATGTGTTCACCGGCGCGCAAGACGCCGCGCCCGACGCATTGCGAATAGAGCGCAAGCCGGAAATGATTCAGCGCGCCGTGTGGCAACCCGTGTGGGGAAATGATTGGGCGCCCGTTGATCTTAAAAAACTGGAGACCACTTGGAAGCGCGCTTGGCCAGGCGCCGCGTTTGTTCCGGCTGGCGAAAATAAATCCGCGTGGGTGGCGGGGGACACGCGCGTTTGGAAGTGGCCAACCGCAAACGCCACGCAACTTGCATGGAGCGCGCAAAATTTTCCGGTGACGGATTGGAACGCCTACAACGTGTGGCGCCGCTCACCCGAGTTTCCTATGAGCGACATTCGCGCCACGGCCGCGCTGGAATTTGATCAACCTGAAAAAGCCACCGCGTCATTTGTGTTGAACACGCGCGGCTTATGTATCACCGCCGCAGTGAGCAACGCGACCAAGTCCATCGACGTCACCGTGCAAACCGCGGGCACCGCCACCGAACCTACGCGCACTCTTGCGCAAGGCCACGCGACGCTTTCGGGTGAGCAGAAATTTCTTGACATTGAGTTCTGGCATGTCGACCAAGCCGTGTGGCTTTTTGTGAATGGCACAAAAGAGCTTTGTATTCCCTATGAATTTGCCGCAACTGGAACCACGCCTGTGATGCGCTTAACAGCATCCGGCATAGATCCCGCGCGCTACCGCAACGATTCCGTCACCACCAAGCCCGCCGGAATTCAATCCATGTCTTGGAATTTTTCCGGCTCGCCCGTCACGGTGCGCAACATGAAACTTGACCGCGACTTGTATTACCAACCCGGCATTCTGCTTCCCGGAAATCAGGTTGCGTCAAACGGCCCCATCATTCTTGGTAAGGCCTTCGCCACCGACATTGATGATCCCGCGCGCCTTGGTCCAAATGATTACCTGATGTGTGGTGACAACAGTCCCGCCAGTCGTGACGGCCGATTCTGGGGAAGGCCGCATCCAATTTTGCAGCGCGTGATTGGATTTGAGAAACCTTTCGTGGTGCCACGCGAATTAATCGTGGGCAAAGCGTGGTGCGTGTATTTTCCCGCCACGTATCCGCTTGGCAGTGGTCTTGAAATGCAGGACCCCGGCGCACGCAGTCCCAATGTTGTTCCAAACTTTGGATCGTTGCGATTCATCCGCTAAGTTGCGCTTGCGCATGTATTGCGCGCAACTCCAGCTCAACATGCGCGCACGCTCATTCCACGCCTTGCAATTCAAATTAATAAAAAACCAGGCGCAGAATACGCTTGGTTTTAAAATTCAATTCAATTCATTTATTGGCAAGAACCTTCGTTGATCAGCAATAAACCAACGTCGCTTGAGTCAACCACGTTGTCAAAATTAAAATCGGCGGGACAATTCGGGCAATCACCAAAGTCAAGAAGCGTAAGACCCATGTCCGCGCTATCAACCACGTTGTCGGCGTTCAAGTCGGCGGAACGCACTGGCGTGTAGTCAAACACAATCGCGTCGGATGCAATTCCGTTTGCGGTCACCACCATGGAATAGGTTCCCTCTGGAACACTGGCCGGAATTGTGAAGTTGGTTGTGGTCACCAAACTTCCAGTGCTCACGCCGCAACTATTCCAGTTGTAGGTGCGCGCGTAATACACGTTCGTTCCCGAACTCAATCGAATGATTGGATAATTGGTGTTCATCTGCCAATCGTCGCCGTAGGAAGCGCCCTCTGAAATGCCATTGAACTTGGTGCCAGTCAATGTGTATTTGCCGCAACCGTCCTGTGAGTAGTAGGAAATAATTGGCTTGCCAGCAGCAAGCGGTGCGCCGCTTGGTTGATACAAGTAGTACTGGCTTGAGCCTTGGTATGCGAACAAAACATTTCCATCTGGTAAATCAAGCAGTGTGAATACGTAGACCGAATCATTAATGCTTGTGCCACCGGTGGGCGCGTTGATTTGCGTGTGCGTGTTGGTTACATAGTCATATTCATAGAAAGTAGTTGGCGAGGGAAAGTGGTTGGCAGATGTTGGAATGGGTGATGCGAGATGCAGAACTTTTCCATCCGCCATCATTGCCATTGCCGCATCGGGTGCTCCGTTCGCGCCAGGAACAACAGCGCCCGCGGCCCATGTGCCTTTGGTCTCCGTTCCGGTTGGTGTGTACAACGCCGTCTTGCCAGTTGACCCAACAAAAAAAGCTTTGCCGTTTGGAAGCAACACCGCGCCGCCAGTTTCATATCCGTACGCGTCATACAAGGCGACCGGCACCACGCCGTCCACATACCAAGCATTACGAGCAGGAATGTAGCGCTCACTTGAAGTGGCAAGCCGGTCAACAAACAAAATACTATTGTCAGGCAATTTCATCCATGCGGATTCATTGTGAATACCCTTGCAAGTGGGCCCGGCGACAAACGTGTTTGTCTTTGGATTATAAATTGATGTTCCCTTGAGCGTGCCCGTGACAAGCGCTTGCATGACGCGGCCATCCGGCATCATTTCTGAATTACCATCACTCACTCTTCCAAGCGGCGAGGGAGTTGCCGTCCACACGTTGGTGAGCGGGTTGTAGACCTCGCCCGCTGAACCGCCTGTTCCATATTCACCGCCAGCCACATACAAGCGGCCGTCCATAAGAAGTTGGGAAGAGAAATACAGTCGCGTGTTGATCATTGGCGCAATGGATGACCATGTTCCATTGGCGTAACTGCCGTGAATGTCTGGCGTAAGTTTGTTCCAAATATTTCCAAGGCCGTCGGTGCCGCCGCTATAACTTTTGCACAACACGCTTCCGTCGGACAGCAGAATTAATCCACCGCCGCTTTGATCAGGTGCGTTTGCGACCACGGGGGTCCAAGTTCCTGCGGCGTTGCTTTGTGCGGTTATGCCCGTGACAGTAATCATGCAAGCGGTGACGAAATATTGAATAGGTAATTTCATATTTGAACTTTAGTTGTTTCTTTGACCGGAGTAAAAGCAAAAACCGCTTCAAGAATTTGAAGTGGTCCAATGACTGCATTCAACATGGCACAATTTCCACGAAGTGCAACGAAAAAAGCAAATTTAATAATTTTTTATTGCCAACTGTGTGCGGGTTATAAGTCCTTCAGAATGGTCAAGTGCAGGCACTGCCCGCGGGTCTTGCCATTTTTGCGATTGAATTTGCCTGGGCGCGGCGCTGGCTGAAGAAGGTTAAACAAATGGCGTAAGAGGCGATGGATAAATTACATCACAATTCGCCGCAACATCCATCAAATCATGCGTCGCAATATTCCGCCACTTCAACGACTACCGAATCCGCGTCCAAGAAATAACCGAACTCGTTTCTTCACATGACCAAAAAAACAAAATCTAAAGTTGCAGCAACGCCGACAAATTTGCAAACCAGCACTGGCTTCTGGCTGGCCAAATCGGAACCAGACGTGTACGGCATTGCAAATTTAAAGCGTGACAAGCGCACGCTGTGGGAAGGCGTGCGCAATTATCAAGCGCGCAACTTTATGCGCGCCATGAAGAAGGGTGATCGCGTGTTGTTCTATCACTCCAACGCGGATCCTTCGGGCGTGGCTGGCGTGGCAACCGTATGCGCGCTTGCTCAACCAGACCCCTTGCAATTTGACAAGCGCAGCGAATTTTTTGATGCTGGAGCAACCAAGGAACAGCCGCGTTGGTCCGCCGTAGAACTTGCGTTTGAAAAAGAATTCGCGCGCGTCATCACGCTTGAAGAATTGCGCGCCGTGAAATCGCTTTCGCATTTACTCATTTTGCAACGCGGCAATCGGTTGTCCGTGACCCCAGTTCAGCCAGCTGAATTTCGAACCATTTGCGACTTGACTTAATTATCTGTCCCAACTCTGGCCTAAACCTCGACCAAATCTTGTCCCAACTCTGGCCCAACTCTGGCCCAACTTTTTAGCCCACCCCTACATCCCCACCCCATTTGCCACACACCCAACCGCCGCGGTGACAGTTCGGACGGTCAAACCAACACAATTAATCCAAATATCCATACGCACCGCCAAAAATTCCACCCAATTTTAGATTTGTTTGCCTAAATCCAAACTTTTGTTTGCATGTAGTTCATTTTCGGACACATTGAAGTGTTCAATTCAACTGAACCTGTCTATCTATAGATCCATTTTTACGTACTTCAACCGGAGCCCAGCATGTCTCATACTCGCAACGCGTTCTTGAAACTTTCAAACAAACTTTGCGGCTTGGTGTTCGCCACCAGCGTTGCCTTCATTGGCTCAAGCGCCATCGCGCAAGTTTTTGAAGACACAATTCCCACAAAGCCAACCGCGGCCGCGTTTGAAATGCCAACCATTAAAGAAGTTGAATTTGTTGGCGTAGCCAAACTCAACATGGCCGACATTGCCAACGAAGATCTCATTCGCGCCGCGCGCGTTGAAGCGCCTCGCTACGCCATTCCAAATGTTGTGAATATTTCTCCAACCACCAGCGGCACCTGGGAAAATGTAGTCGATCC
>CANJIC010000134.1 GCA_947474205.1 Planctomycetaceae bacterium
CCAACACAATCATGCACGGCTTGGACGTGCTGGCTTTGCCCACGTTCACAATGCCGCCCATGCCCAGTTTTTGCGCCTCTTTAAAGCCAATTACGCGCGTGCGCAAACCGCTGGCGCGCCCGATTTTCTTGGCTTCTTGCGCCACCCAATCTGGATTGCAAATGTTAGGCGGTGTGGCCGCCATTCTGCGCGCCTCATTCACACTGGCGGCAATGGTGACGCCGCACATCAGGCCCGCCAAAAATGTTTTGTCCGAGGAATGCACATCAAGTTGAGAAAGTTTGGCGGACTTCTTGCTGGCCTTGCCGTCGAAGTGATCAAAGCGCCAAGCTGCCAGCGAAATTCCTTCCGCAAGACTTTGGCCAAGCGCGTCAAGCGCGGTGGCGAGCTTGTCAACCTGCGCGCAAAGTTCAACATCAATGGCGACCACTTTCATGCGCGCTAATACTTTCACCAAACGCGCGCCCGCCACGCGCATGCTGTCAAGCGAGAATTTTTTCTTGTCGCCCAGGCCAAGCGCCAATATATTTTTTCCGGCGGCAACCACTTCGCCGTTGTCCGCACGGAAGCCTGGATGCGCAAGCGCAATTTCCATTGCGCCAGCGTACTTGGAGCCGCGCACGGCTTTGTCGCCAGCGAAGACGCAGATCACGGTGACGGGCTTTGTGGCGCGACGAACTTTGATGGTTTGATACATGTGGCAAGTGTAAGCATGTCAGCCATGGCAAGTTTAAGTCGCGCCATTTGCCAGCCGCACATTTGTAAAAAAATGGTGTGTGTTCTTTCGCGGTGCTTGTCGTGCTTATCGAATGCGTTGCCAAGAATATTTCTGTCGCGCGCGAATGTTCGCTAGGCTTGTGAAATGGAATCGTTTGATGTCATTGTGATTGGTGGCGGACACGCCGGCGTTGAAGCCGCGTGCGCCGCCGCGCGCGTTTTGGGCGCGGCCAATCCACAAGCCAATCAAATAAATATGCGCGTGCTTTTAATCACCATGGATCCAACCCGCATTGGCGCCATGAGTTGCAATCCGGCGATTGGCGGTCTTGCCAAGGGACAAATGGTGCGGGAAATTGACGCGCTTGGTGGAGTGATGGCGGAGGCAACGGACCACACGGGCATTCAATTTCGCGTGCTCAATGCGTCTAAGGGTCCAGCGGTGTGGGGTCCGCGCGCGCAGTGCGACAAGCACGCATATCCCGCCGAAGTGCAGCGCATTGTGGCGCGCGCAGGCGTGCATGTGTGGGCGGGCACCGTGGACAAAATTCAAACACGTGATGGCGTGTGCGTTGGCGTCACGCTTGCGGCTGGCGCGCGAAAATTTATTGTGGATCAAACATTGCTTGCCGCCAATGAAACAAACGCCCAACAAGCGCGGCCTATTTTTGTGGCGGATGAACATTCTTCCGCGTCGCATGGCGCCATTGATATTTCCGCCAAGAGCGTGGTGTTGACCACCGGCACATTCATGCGCGCACTGATGCACACTGGCGAAACCAAGACCGCCGGCGGCCGCGTTGGCGAAGGCAGCGCGGTTGGAATTTCCGCGGCGCTCACTTCAATGGGCTTTGAACTTGGTCGCTTGAAAACCGGCACGCCGCCTCGCCTGGCCAAAGAAACTCTTGACTGGGACAACTTGAAGCCGCAGTGGGGCGATGAAGTTCCGCAAATGTTCAGCGACATGACCATTGACAGCGCGTTTCCAAAGTTGCCGCAAGTGGAGTGCCGCCAAACCGAAACCAGCGCCTCCATTCACGATTTGGTGCGCGCCAATTTGCACCGCGCCCCCATGTATGCAGGCGAAATGGAGGCCGAATGCGGTCCGCGCTATTGCCCAAGCCTAGAGGACAAAGTGGTGCGCTTCGCCGAGCGCGATCATCACGGCGTGTTCTTGGAACCTGAATGTCTGTTCACCAACGAAATTTATTGCAACGGCATTTCAACAAGTTTGCCCGCCGAAGTGCAAGATGGAATTGTGAAGGGCATGCGCGGTTGCGAGCACGCCACCATTTTGCGCTATGGCTATGCCGTGGAGTACGACATGGTGTGGCCGCATCAACTGGACGCCACGGCTGAAACAAAATTGGTGCCAGGACTTTTTCTTGCGGGACAAATCAACGGCACAAGTGGCTATGAAGAAGCCGCCGCGCAAGGGTTGGTCGCGGGCTTAAACGCCGCGCGCCGCGCGCTTGGTCTTGAAGCGGTTCGCCTTGGTCGTGATGAGGCGTACCTTGGAGTGTTGCTGGATGATTTAGTTGTGCGAACTCCGCGCGAGCCGTATCGAATGTTCACCAGCCGCGCCGAGCATCGGCTTTCGTTGCGCGCCGACAACGCAGATCAACGATTGACTGCGAAGGGGCGTGAGCTTGGTCTTGTTGGAGATTCGCAGTGGAGCGCGTATCAACTTCGCCAGCGATCCATAGAGGACATTCGCGCAGCGCTTGCCAAGGGAAAAATCAACGGCGTTCGCGCCAATGAATGGGCGCGCCGTCCGGAAGCCACGTTGCAAGAACTTGCCAGCGTGTGCGCCGCTGGCGTGGACATGAAATTGTTGGCGCGGGTCTCCACTGATTTGCGCTACTCGGGGTATTTAGCGCATCAACGAACCGACATTCGCCGTCAAAAAGAAAGCGAAAACGTGCCAATTCCTCGTGAATTTGATGTCATGCAAGTGCGCGGTTTGCGCGGCGAGGCCGCGGAAGTAATACAGCGCCATCGTCCAGCCACTCTTGGCCAAGCTGGTCGCCTTGCGGGCGTGAATCCCGCGGATGTCACCCTTGTCGCGCTCGCTTTGCGCCGCCACGGTACTCTTGCCTGACCAAATTACGGAGACAACTCACTGATTGAGTGACTTGGCTCATTGCATTCACTTTCACTGGGTTACTTTTCGCCACCTTAGCTCAATTGGTAGAGCACTTGATTTGTAATCATGAGGTTGTCGGTTCGATTCCGATAGGTGGCTTTGCTGCGGGATGTTTTTCAGAACATGTTGGTAACGAATGTGACTCACTCAGTAGTGAACTTCATTCATTTCATTCTTGAAATTCCATTTCTTACAACTTTTCACCCAACACAATTCATGAGATTCTCAAATACAAGTTTCCGCTTTCGCATTGCCCTTGTCTTGGTCGCTGTTGGCGGACTTAGCGCGTTGCTGATGGGCCTATTTGGTTTCCGAATCATGCGCAACGAATTGGAAAAATCTTCGATTGGTTGGGCGCAAGATGTCGCGTGCGCGCTGGTGGATGTTTTAGAGCGCGACGGAATTACAGTTGAAACGTTGCAAAAAAAACCTGATTCACTTCAGCAATTACGAAAAGATTTTGATCACGCTGATAGGGAAATGGAGGAAACGCAAAGCATGTGGTCAAACTTAGTCATTGCGGTTCCTGAAGGTGATCAGTGGCGCATCATCGCACGGCAGGATCCCAAAGGCTCCAACTATCTTGCGATTGATGATTCCAAAATTGTCGGTCAATTGAAACTGAACACATACTCATCCAATGGTTCACTCATTTCCGTGGAGCCACTGGACTCCAACACTCCGCCCATTTCACTGCATCAACGCAGCGCGGGTTGGTATAAAACATCCAACAAAACCATGCTTGGCGCCATTGAGCCACTTGCCGACCACAAGGGGTTGCTCTTCCTAGGCGCGCAAAAAGAAATTGTCGACGCCGTGTTGTTTGATATTTTACAAATCACACTGAGTGCGTTTGGCCTGGTGGCTTTGATTTGCGTATTGCTGTCGTGGCCAATTTCCAAGCGGCTTGTTCGGCCAATTCAGGACATTGGTGAATTTGCCGCGGCACTTGATGCGGGGAAATTTGATCAGCGTTTGGAGTTGCGCGGGCCGCCGGAAATTCAAAATGTATTCAAGGAATTGAATACGTTTGCCAAGAATTTGGGTCAGCGGGACGCAATCATGCGTCGCAACAAACAGTTGAGTGAGAGTTTAAACTTGCAGCAGTCTCGCGTGAAGGCAATGAACGATCTTGAATTGAATTTCAACGAAATCAGCGATTTTGGTGTGCTCATGGGCCAGGTTTTGGAGATTGTTCCGCAAGTGATTCACGCGCCAATGTGCTGTGTCTATTTGCCAGATGGCGCGGATTTTGTGTTGGCTTACGCAACGCGCGCCGAACAAGCCAAGGAAGTGGGTACATCCTTCATTGGCGACATCGCCCAACGCACGGGCCTGTTGGCGCAAGCGATTGAGCACACAACGATCACCGTTGAAAAATTAAATTCCACGCACGGATCATTGGTGGAAGCCGCGGAAATTGTCGGCGCGGCGGCGGCGGCCATCGCCATGAAATCTGGATCAGGTGAAACGCTGGGCGTACTTTTTGTTGCGCGGCAACCCAATACCACACATGCAAGTTTCACTGAACAAGAACTCACAGACTTGCGACATATCGCAACCTTGATTTCTACGGCGCTCGAACGTCGCGCGTTAAAGGAAAAAATGATGTGGAGCAAAGTTCGCATGGCGGAATCGCGCGATCCAAGTGAGACCGGTCCGCATGTGAAGCGAGTGTCCGCAACCGCCCTTGAAATTTTTGATGGATGGGCGAAGCGCCGCGGAATGCGCCAGGAAGATTCCCAGTTTTCCCGCGAAACTTTGCGCATGGCGGCCATTCTTCACGACGTGGGCAAGATTGGTATTAGTGATTTAATACTCAAAAAGCCTGGGAAATTGACTCAAGAGGAATACGAGATCATGAAGCACCACTCGGTGCTTGGCGTGCCCCATTTACTTGGCAATGACAGTGAAGACGCTCGCGAAGTGGCCATGCATCACCATGAGCGGTGGGACGGGCGCGGATATCCCGGCGAGGTGAGTATTGAAAATATTTCCAGCGACGATCAAAGTTTGCTGGAAATGCAGTTGCCAAGCACCGGCATGAAGGGCGACGACATTCCGTTGTTCGCGCGCATGGTCGCTATTGCCGATGTGTTTGACGCGCTCTCAAGTCACCGCGCGTACAAAGAAGCGTGGGCGCCAGAACGCGTAGAGGCAGAAATGCGCAATGAAAGCGGCAAGGCCTTTGATCCAGAGTTGATTGAGATTTTCTTTGAGCGACTTGATCGCATTCGCGCGGCGCGCGCGCGCCACCCAGACCCAATCGCTAAGCCACAAGCGTGATGAGCACCAACTGGTCCCGCTAATTCACAAGCGAAATAAGTGCTAGTTCCTGCCCACAAGTTCCTGCGCACAAAACCGCGCTTTAGTAACGAGTCCTTGCCACGGCGAACTTCTTGCCAATTCCATTGTTCGGCATTATCTTCCTTCCATGAAATCTTTAAAGAAAATCCGTATTTCAATATCTTCGCAAATGTGCATGCTGTTCATTGGAACGACTGTCGTGTGTGGCGCCTGCGCGCGGCAACGACCCATTGAGACCGCCGACGTATTGACGGCGCGACGCGACGCGGACGTCGCGAAAGTGCAAATGGTCACCAAGAAACTAATCGTTGATTTGGTGGAGCATGTTGCGGCCAAGCAAAAAGATTTCGCCGATGGCAAAAGTAAAATTCCGGTCACGCTTGATGTGCTGGTGGTTTCTGGCGGTGGTGATTGGGGCGCGTTTGGCGCGGGATATCTCAAGGGTTGGAACACGCTTCCTGCGGGACCGATGTCCATGCCAAAGTTTGATGTGGTCAGTGGCGTGAGCACCGGCGCGTTGATTGCGCCGTTTATCTTTGTGGGCACGGCCGAAAGCATTGATCAGGTTGTCAGCTTTTATAGAAATCCACAGCCAGACATGGTGAAGTCCCGCGGCTTGTTGTTCTTTCTTCCAGCCAATGAATCATTCGCGGAAGTGCCTGGTTTAGAGCGCGAATTGCG
>CANJIC010000135.1 GCA_947474205.1 Planctomycetaceae bacterium
GAGAGAAACACGCCCGTCACGCCGGCTGCCTCGCCGAAAGCTTTGGCCTGCGCGATGGCGCTGTGACCCGTGGTGGCGTCAAGCACCAACAAAGTGTCATGCGGCGCGCCGGGAATTTTCTTGGCGAGCACCGCGCGAATTTTCACCAACTGGCGCATCAATCCCTCTTGATTGTGCAAGCGCCCCGCGGTGTCCACCAACAACACATCGGCCTTGCGCGCGATGGCCGCTTCGGCCGCGTCAAACACAACCGACGCTGGGTCCGCGTTGGTGGAGCCGCGCACAACATCAATGTCAAGACGTTTGGCCCACACTTCAAGTTGCGCCACGGCGCCGGCGCGAAAGGTGTCGCCCGCGGCAAGCAACACGGAGCGGCCCTGGTCTTTCAACGCCTTCGCAATTTTCGCCACGCTGGTTGTTTTGCCGGAGCCGTTCACGCCCACAACTAAAATTACAGTTGGACCTTCGGCCACTTTTGCCAACGACAAATCGCTGCCACGCAGTCGCTGCTTCAATCGCTCTTTCAAAATGCCGACCGCGTCGCTGCCACGCTTGGCGGTGCCGCCACGAAACGCGCGGCGAACTTCATCCACCACTTCGCGCGCAACGCGCACGCCCATGTCCGAGGCGACCAGCGTGCTTTCAATTCGATCGATCAAGTCCTCGTCCAAGTCCTTGCCCGCAAGAACTCCGCGAAGTCCGCCCGTGACGGCGGCGGCGGTTTTAGAAATGCCGCGGCGAAGCGCGTCCAGCGCCGAGCGGAACATCAACGCTTGCCTCCGCGGTCTTTCCACCAACGATCAAGCACCGCGTTCACAAATGCCGGACTGTGTTCGCCGCCAAATTCACGCGCCAATTCAACGGCCGCGTCAATCACGGCCACTGGCGGCGCCAACTCGTGCGTGATTTCATACACGGCAATTCGAATGACGTTGCGATCCACAGCGGGTTGCCTGTGAATTGGCCACTCTGTTGAAAGTTGCGCAATGGCCGCGTCGGAAACATCGCGCTCGCTCCACGCGGCGCGCGCCAATTCAACGCCTTGCGCCAAGCATGAATCACTTTCCGAACTTTGCGCGTCGTCGCGAAACGCGCCCGCCAAACTTTCGCCGGCGCCGCCAGGATTTTCGCCACCCAAATCCATTTCAAACATCGCCTGCAACGCGCAACGGCGCGCGTTGCGTCGGTCCTTGGCCACGCTCATGATTTTTTCTCCACTGTAGAAACCGCGGCCGCGCCATCTTGAGGCATGAGGCGCAAGCGACAAAGTTCCGCATGCGAGCGCAACACCGCGTTCATGGCGAACGCGCCGGCGTCACCCTTGTTGCCGCCCGAGCGCGCCTTGGCTTGGCTTGTACATTCAACCGTCAGCACCGCAAGTCCAACAGGTTTGCAATGCGCCGCGGCAAGTTGCGCGAACTGCGCGAACGCCGCGTCCACAATAAATCGATCGTGGCGCGTCTCTCCTCGCACAACGCAACCAATCACCACCACCGCGTCAATGTCGCGCCGTTGGATCATCTGCGCCACCAACGGCGGCGTGTCAAAAATTCCATCCACAATTGCAACGCGCACATCGGCGTCGTTTCCGCCCGCGCGCTCAAAGGCTGCCTCGGCTCCATCGCGCAAGCGTTGATAAATTTCTTTGTGATAGTCGGCGGCCACAATGCCAATTCGCACGCCCTTGGCGCTGGAAACATTTATTTTTTCATCTTCGGTTCGACGCATAGAAATTGAATGGTAGTGATCTTGGGGCGCCCGCAACAATCAGCCGTTTCGTAGCATGGTTGATATGCGAGTTTCACTGGTCCGAATTTTTGCCGCGCTGCAACTCATGCGAATTCCATTGGCGGCCGGCGCCGCGGTGAACTTGATGTTCGCCACATTGTTGGCGCGGTTTGATTCCGCCACTGCCACCCTTCCAATTTCCACATTGCCGCTGTGGGCCGCGTTGTTGGCGGCCGCGGTCATTGGCTCTGGCCTCTTTGGTTTCGCCGCAGGCATGAACGATTTACTTGACGCGCGCCGCGACCAAACATTTCAACGCAACCGACCGCTGTCAACGGGCCGACTCACCACGGCGCAAGCGGCGCTGCTCACTTTCACCGCGCTCTTGACCAGCATGATTGGCGCGTCGTTCTTTGGTGAAACCAGTATTGGCGTGGCCATGTTCACGGCGTTTGGAATTGCCATGTGGAACACCATGGGCCGCTTTGTTCCCGCGATCGGCTTGCTCATGCTGGGCTTGGCGCAAGCGGGAAGTTTTTTTATTCCATGGATGGAACAACCATTCACGCTTCCCGCCTCGCTGATTTTGGTGCAGACCATTGCCACCGGATCGCTGCTGCACAAAGTTCTGGAGAAGCGGCCGCGCCTTGATCGCTCCGCCACAATTCTTTTAAGCGTGTTGAGCGCGGGCGCGGTGGCGGGTTTGACTTGGCTTTCCATTCGCCGCGGCGCCGACGAATGGCCCAGTGGTGAGGCATGGTTTGCGCTTGCGCCCGTTGGCGCAGTTGGAATTTTCGCGTGGCAATCCAGCCGCGCACTGGCCCAGCGCAACGCCATTGAAACCGCCGACGTGTTGCGCCGCGCCGCCGCAACATTTCCATCCATCGCCGCCGCCGCGTGGATGCTGTCCCTTGGGCGCACGCAATGGGCCGTTGTTTTCGCAATATTTGCCGTGCTCGTGTGGAGTCTTTCGTGGTTGGCGCGCGAAGTCAACGACATGATTGGTCAAGCCAACGCTTGGCGGGGATAAAACTTGCGCGCGCGCTTTGCTACAACTTTCTGCCCGATCTGAATATTCATTTCAGCGGTAACATTCCTTCATTCATGATCCTTCGCTTGGTCATTCTTGCTTTTGCGCTCACGCACACCGCGCTTGCTCAACAACTCACCGACGTCAAGGTGACTGGCGATCGCCTCAGCGGATTTGTTCTTCCAATTCAACCTGTCAAGAGCGACTTGGTCATCAACGGCACGCGCGCCTTCGCATGGAAAGTAAACGACACGCGTCGACTTTTTGTGGAGGGCGATGTGCGCGTGACCGTTGGCGCGTATTCTTTCGCCACCAAAAAAGTCGTGGTGTGGATCAATCGCATTCCTTCCGCGGAAGGTTTGATCACGCAATGCGCGCTGTACTTTCCAGAAGTCGGCGAACCCTCGCGCCGCGCCGGTCTTGGCGTGGCTGGTGATGATGTTCTGGTGACCGCAAGTTTCCGCGGCGAAGTCAAATTGAAAGTTCCGCTACTGGAGGACAAGCCCGCGCCACCGCAAGAACTTGCCGCGGGTGACTTGCGCCTGAAAGCGTTTCTGCAAACTTTAGCTAGCGGTCCCGCACAACTTTTAACTCGGCCTGATGTGAATCAACCCAAGGTGTCTTCTGACGAAACGCCAATGATTGTTGGCGCGGCGTTGCCAACTCCGCCAGCGATGGCTGCCGCTTCGACAAACGTCTCACTTCCTCAATCGGGATCTCTCGCTATTTTTCAGCCCGGCGACTTGGTCACATTCGCTGGACGCGAAACTTCGATTGATGAAAAAACCGACACCATTCTGGTGACGGGCAGCGCGCTGATTGATTTGACCGCCAACGATCCGCGCCTGAAGACCGGTGAATTGCGCTTGTCCAGCGAGCGCGCGGTGGTTTTTCTAAAGCCAGGTTCCATAGCCAAAATTCGCGAGGACTCTGGCCAACTTGACGTCAAAGCGGTGCAAGGAATTTATTTGGAGGGCGATGTGATCGCCACCGACGGCAACTACATCATGCGCGGGCAACAAGTGTATTACGACATTGCGCTCAACCGCGCAGTTGCCGCGCAAGCCGTGCTGCGAACCTATGTGCGCACAGGTATTCCGGTGTACGCGCGCGCCAATGAAATGCGCCAAATTTCCGCGGATCAATTTGAAGCCACCGACGCGCGCGTGAGCATCAGTGAATTTTTCACTCCGCATCTTTCCGTTGGCGCCGACAAAATTACCGTGACAAAAAATCCCGGCAAGAACGCGGGCACCACAATTGACGCAAGCCATGTCACGTTCCGCTCCGGCAACACGCCCATTTTCTATTGGCCATATATGAGTGGAACGCCTGAAAAAACAGTGCTTCCGGAAATTTCGGGTGGCTACAACCAGTACCGCGGCACAACTATTGGCACGCGTTGGGATATGTGGGCGTTGCTTGGCTACGACCCAATTCCAGGAATCGAAGCCAAACTTGTCAACGACATTTACACGCTCAACGGCGTCGGTCTGGGAACAAAGTTCAGCGGCCTTGGCGCCAACATGAACTTGTACGGCTTCTACGACTTTGAAAATGAGGAGCAGGCTTCCACCGGTGTTACGTACACATCCACTTTGAAATATCGCGGCTTGATCGACGGCGACTACACCTATCTCATTGATGAACATTCGCTGTTGCAAGGATCCGTTGCATGGACAAGCGACGGCGCCTTTGTGAACACATTTCGCCAAGGCGATTTCGCCAATCGACTTGAATATGAAACCAAGGCGTTCATGAAATTGCAATCAGGCAACAGCGCGTTCACCATGTTGCTTAAAAATGATCTTGATGGGTACGTGATCAATAGTTGGCAATTGGCCAGTCGCCCATACACGGTCAACAAACTTCCCGAGATCGCCTATCGACGCTACGGCGATTCATTTTTCTCCGATCACTTGTCATGGACGCAGGAATATTCCGGCAACGCCATGTCCATGCGTTTGCAAGATGGAACGCCCGGTACAAACGCCGTCAAAAGGGCTGCGTTCAACGCGCCCAATGCCACAAACAGCGACGCCAATCCTATTTTTAACGACAACACGAATATTCAAAATGCCTATGAAAATGCGGGCTATAACGAGGACATCTATGCGCGCGTCTACACGCGCCAAGAGTTGGCGTACCCAATTGATATTTCGCCGGCAAAGATCACGCCATTCATCAACGGCACCGCGATCGGGTACGCGCTGAATGATTTCACCAATTACTCCACCGTCAACGGAACCAATGGCCAGTCGGGCACCACGCGCGGACTCATGGGCGTTGGCGCGCGCAGCAGTGCGGAATTTTCCCAGTCATTTGACGGCGTCCAAAATGCGGCGCTTGATGTGAATCGCTTGCGTTACGTGGTGCAACCCACTTCCACGTTGTGGGCTGGCTACGACACCGCCGACAAGGGCGAGTATCCAATCTTTGATCAAAATGTTGAAGGCATTTCCGCGGCGCAAGTTGCGCAAATTGGCGCCAAGCAACGCTTGCAAACGTATCGCGGCGGTCCAGGCGCGTGGCGCAGCGTGGATTGGATCACGCTTGACGCGGGCGCGGTTGTGAACAATGGCGGCGCGAATTTTGGACGCACCAGCGCCACGGGTTTGGCCTACGCGCAAAGTCCAACGCCCTCTTTTTATTCGTGGCGTCCAGAACTTTCCCAATGGGGCAGTCATTTGTACGGCAGCAGTTCGTGGGAGATTTCCAGCACATTCACCGCCTATGGTTCAGTGAAGTGGATGCTTGATGATGTTCCAACCTACACCACGGGCGCATTTAAAAACATGGCGCGCGGCTCATTGGGCATGCGCATGCAACACTCGCCCGACACCAGTTTCTTTATCGAGTACCGAAGCATCAATAATTTTGATCCGTCCAACAATTACATCAACGATGAGTTGCTGCAACTTGGCGTGTCGTACCAAATTTCAAAGTTGTACACCCTCACGCTCAGTCCGCAGATTGATTTGGTGGAGCACAATTTGCGCGCGGCCAGCGCAAACCTGACGCGCAGTTTTCCTGATTTTAATTTAAGCGCCGGTGTGAACTATGACTCGCTCACGGATGTCTACTCATTTGGA
>CANJIC010000136.1 GCA_947474205.1 Planctomycetaceae bacterium
CCGTTGCCCTTGGCGCCAGTGTTTGCGGTTTGCCAAATATCCATGCTGGTGAAATGGCTTCGATTTGGATTTGGATATCCAACGCCTTGAAGCACCGCAAGTTTTCCATCGTCATACAAACTCTTCAAGCCCTTGAGCGAAGGATTCAAACCAAGTCCGCGTTGTTGATCAAGCATCAACGCGACACCAGTTTGTCCCTTGGCCGTGCCGCTTGGCGCCGGAATTCCAATGGTGGGCCGCGCGTTGTAATACTCGTTCATTCCAAAGGGAATCACGGTGTTTAGGCCATCATTTCCGCCGCCAAGTTGCACCACAACCAGAATGCGATCTTGTGGAAGTCCAGCGCCGCCAGGATTGCCAGCCAATTGTGCCACCATTCCAAGCGCTGAATTGTGTATGAACTGCGGAATAGTTGTGGCCATGCTGGCTAACGCCACGCCATGGCGCATGAACAATCGTCGTGAATATGGAATGTTGTGTTCACTCATTGATGGGCTCCTACAGAATATCGCGCTAACACAATTGGTACTCCGGCATGGCCGTGGTCAAAGCAAGCACGGCAATGATTCGATCATTGTCCAAGCGCGCGCCGCGGCTTGTGGCAAAGGCCATGACTTGTTGCAGCCGCAATGGCGAAGGGGATTGCGCTAAATTAAATCGCAGCAAATATTCAATGCCGCTGGCCATGTCCACGCTGCCATCGGGTTGGCGTAAGTGGTCCACCAAATGCGTGGCGTCAAATGGAATATCGCTGGCTTGCCATTCGTACATGTCGGGTTTGCGACCGGTAAGCAAATACACCAGTAGATTCTGGCGAATGAACAAAGTGCTGGTGTTCATCCAACTGCGACCGCCGTCCCACCCTTTGACATTTGGCGGAAAGAAAACATTTTGTCCCATCAAGTCGGTGGCGCTTGCCAAGGCGCTTAGTTCGCGCACGGGCGTGCGCAGACTGCGCACGGCTTGCACCGTGAGTTGAATTGGACTTTTAATAATGGCGCCACGGTTGTCCGCGCTGTAGAAGTAAGCGCTTGAAAAAACCGCGTTAAGCAGGGGTTTAACCTCAAATTTGCTGGCGCGCAGTTTGTTGGCCATGGCCACAATGAACGCCTTCTGCTCTTTGGAAGGTTCGCCTGGGAGGTCGTTGACAAAAAACTTGAACAACTTTCCAGCCATGAATTCCGCGCACTCATTGCGCGCCAGAATGACATCTAGAAATCCGTCGCCATCAAATGGACCGCTTTGCCCCATGATATTTTTGGTCGAGGCGTCATGGTTATTGTTGTTGAAATAAAATGTGTCGTCTTTGAACGTGTAACCAGTGAGCGCCAGGGCGCCAGCTTTAATGTCGTCCTCGGTGTAGCCACGACCTTCACCAAGCGTGAACAACTCCATCAGTTCACGCGCCATGTTCTCATTGGGTTTGGACTTTTGATTTTCATCGTTGTCCAGATATTTCAACATGGCTGGATCGCGAATGATCCTGTGCGCCAACTGCGCGAAGTTGCCCGTGGCGAACTTGCGAAAAAGTTGGTTCTGCTGGTACATGTGAAAGCTGTCTTCAATGGTGCGGTAGCCCGTGGCGAAATGGCCGTGATAAAACAACGTCATCTTTTCCTCCAGCGGCCGCGGTGTTTCAATCATGCGCTTGATCCACCACTTTTGCAGCTCGGCGATCTGCTTGCGATCATCGCTTTGCTTACGTTGGCGCTCACGTTGCAGCGCGGCTAGCGCATTCTCATCATTGGATTGACGCGCTTTTTTAGCCGTTTCACGCTGCTCATCCGTGGGAGGACTCATGATGCCGTTGTCAAAGAGATCCGCTTTGACCGGCTCGACAGGTTGAGACTCGTATTTCACCAACTGGTCAACGGCTTTATTCAAACCCATGTCGGCCAGCGCGCGCGCCTGCGCTGGCGTGCCACCAAAGCCCGCGCGATTGAGCAAATGCACCGCGGCGTTGTAGTCGAACAACTTTGCGGAAAGAGGTTTCAGGGCATCATCAAACATTGAAAGTCCTTCAATAAAATTCAACTTCAACAGTTCATGTCACTCCTTCATCGCACATCGCATCGCTACATGCTTGGGCTGTTCAATCCAAGTCAATTGAACATTCGCAATCACGCGTTCGAACGACCATCTTCAATTGCAATTTCAGGTTGTTTGATTAAATTGTCACTTTGCCACAGCGCGGCAATCACAATCACGCCCAAAGACACAAGCAGAAACGAAGTTCTCGCCCCCACCATGCCGCGCTCGGCGGCCGCGGCCGCGACAAAGATGGCCGGCCACGCCACAGCAGCGGGGACCCGCCGCAATTTCAACAGCAGCCACGCGGGAAAAATGATTCCGTAAAAACCAAGCCAGCGCAAGTAGGTCGCCTCGCCGGCGCTTGTCACGGACGAAACGGACGCAAGCAATTCGCTGGCAGGCATCAACACGGGAACATCCACCGTGATCGCGGTGAGCAAATCAAGCAAGAATCTTCCCAGCGCCATGCCCACAACTGGCAAGGCTAAAACACTTGCAAATCGCATGAAACTGGTTCGACCCATGGCGCTAGGACACCACGCGGGAGCGCCTGGCCAACTGCGAAGCGAAGCGGGGCTGGTCACTGAAACCAAGGCGCACATGGTGAAGGTTGTTTGCACAACAATTTGCGCCGCAATGGGCCACGCCAACATCATGAGCCCAGTTGCCGCGTTAAATGTGCTGGCGGCAAAAATAAGTTGCGCCGTGAACGCAACGCCAAACACCGCGAAGCAATGTCGGCTCGGACTTTGTTGCAGCGCGCGGTGGAATGTTGGATCAAGCGCGGGGCAGAGTAAAAAACCAAACGCCATGAATGGCGCGGCCCATGCCAACGACATGGAGGTCAAGCTTCCAACAACTGGTGGATCGTTCAGCGCGCCCAATCCTGATTGGGAGAAGAACACAAAGCTTGCCACGGCGCACACCGTTCCAGCGATGGTCCAAAATCGTCCGCTGCCTGGGAACATAAAAAATAAAAGTGGTAAGAGCCTGCACAAGTCGGACCAATTCACCGATGTTCCAAGCAAGCCTTGCATGCCCAATCTGCGGTCTGCCCACGATCCAAACCACGATTGAAACGCAATCGTGACCCACGCGAACCAGCGAATGCTTGGCGCAAATCGCGTCACAAATCGGCGGCTGGTTTCTGGTGTGAAGACATATCCAAACGCAACGCAACCCAAAATATTGGGCACGGCGAACGCGACAAATCCGGGCCAGCCCCACCAACGCAGCAGCAGAATGGGCAAAAACATGCCAATGCACCATGTCCAACTGCTCGCTAAATATAAACCCCAACCCACTATTTCAACGGATCGTCGCATTCACGCATCATGACCGCAACACGCGGACATGTCGAGGTCACTCGTCGGTGGAATTGGTGGTGGCATTGTCAAGCGCCATGACTTTTTGCGACTTGCGAAGCGCGCGCGCCTTGGCCATGGACTTGGGCGTGCAGTGGAACACAATATGGCAACGGCCAACGCGCTTGTCGCCGCGCTGCTTGCCCATTTGCTGATGAATGTTAATAGCCAGATTGATATTGAATTCACCGCCAACTTTCACCAGCTCATCAATGTCTTGTTCAGCGGTGATGTCATACAGCGCGGGGCCAACGCAAGGGCGCAGAAATCGATATTCCATTTTCTTACACACCACAAAATAATCGCTGCCCACTTTTCCAAACAGGAATAATCCGGCGGCGACTTCACTGTTGCCAAGCAACGCGGCGCCCGCCATGGCGTTGTACCAATTGCGATTGGCGCGACTAAATGGAAGCAGCGCGGTGAAGCGGTTGGAGTCCACGCGGCGCATGGTGATGCCCGATCGAAACGCGAACGGCAACCAAATCAGGCTGCACACTTTTTGCCAAAACCAATTGCGTGTGCTCAAGCGGCTAATGAAAGCTTCGGCGCGCTCGGCCATGGTTCGCTTTACGGCGAGTGGCGCAGAAGCCGTTGCTTGGACCAAGTTGGATTGCGCGGGGGCACTACTCACAAAATCATCTTAGTCGCACTTGCACAAGGCTTCTAGTGCTGCGAGCGCAGTTTTTACCTGTGAAACACAATGTAAACATAGCGCATGCGTGGTGGGTTAGGCTTGCAACGCAATGTCAACGCGCAATCTTGCAGTGTGCTCTTGGAGTCTGCGTCCGCATGATCCCGCCGAATTAGTTGAGCGATTGCGCGCCACTGGAATGAACCGCGTGCAGTTGGCGTTGGCCCCAATGGTGGCGCAACCAGAGGTGTGGCAAGGCGTGATTGATGTTCTGCGCTCTAATGCAATTGTGATTGAGAGTGGAATGTTGGCAATGGCCAGCGAGGATTATTCATCCATCGCGCGCATTCGTGAGACGGGCGGTGTTCGTTCTGACGCGCATTGGCCTACCAATCGCGCGCGCGCCGCGCAGGTGGCGGACATCGCCAAACAGTTCGGCATTTCGCTGGTTACTTTTCACGCTGGGTTTTTGCCCGCGCATGTTGGCGACCCAGCGCGCGCCACCATGATCACGCGCCTGCGCGAGGTGATTGATTTGTTTGCCAACGTCGGCGTGCGGGTTGCGTTTGAAACGGGCCAAGAAAGCGCGGACACGTTGAATGGCGTGCTTTATGAACTTGATCGCGCGCATGTGGGTGTGAATTTTGATCCCGCCAACATGCTGTTGTATGGTTTAGATGAACCACTATCGGCGTTTGAAAAACTTCTGCCCAGGGTGCGCCAAGTGCACGCCAAGGATGCAATTGCCAGCGGAAAAACCGATGTTTGGGGCAGGGAAACCGCGGTTGGCGCGGGGCAAGTGCCGTGGCAGAAGTTCATGTGGATGGTTTCAACGCTGCCAAGCGAAGTGGCAGTGGTGATTGAGCGCGAGGGTGGCGAGCGGCGCGTTGAGGAAATTGTTGCTGCAAAAAACTTCCTTCAACCTATGCTCTAAGCAAGAGGCCAACATATGCCAACGTATGTCTATGAAGTCATCATGCCAAATGGAGAAGCCGGCGAGCGCTTTGAAGTTTTTCAACCGCTGAGCGATCCCGCGCTTGAGAAGCATCCAGAAACTGGCGAGCCAGTTCGGCGCGCAATTGTGTTGCCGCAAGTGCAAACAACTTCTGATAAAGGTCGCTATTCAAAATCAAATTTGGAGCGCCTTGGTTTTTCCCGCTTTGAAAAGCGTGGCGATGGCCACTACGAGAAAACCGCGGGCCAAGGTCCCGACGCGATTTCAGCGGATGATTAGGACGCGTCCATTATGAAGCCAACTGTGCCACCAGCGATCCGTGTGAAAGAATTAACCACGCTGTTGGATCGCGCCAACGAGGCGTATTACACGCACGCCGCGCCATTCATGAGCGATCAGGAATTCGACGTTGTGCTGGCGGAACTTGTTGAGTTGGAGAAAAAAAATCCCGAGCTCGCTGATCCGCATGGCCCTGTCGCGCGTGTTGGCGGCGCGCCAAGCAAGGGCTTTGTCAGCGTGGCGCATCGCGTTGTCATGCAGTCCATTGACAACACGTACGACATTGCTTCATTTCGAGAGTGGTATGCAAAGTGCGAAGCCGCGCTGGGCGCGCAGCCCGTTGTTGTGGCGGATCCAAAGATTGACGGAGTCGCAATTTCTTTGCGCTACGAAGCGGGCGTGCTCACGCAGGCGCTGACTCGTGGTGATGGAGTGACGGGCGACGATGTGACGGCCAACATTAAAATGATTCGCAGCGTTCCGCTTCGCCTTAAGGGTGCGGCGCCAAAAGTGTTGGAGGTGCGCGGCGAAATTGACATGCCGTTCGCCAGTTTCGCGCGCGTGAATGCGCAG
>CANJIC010000137.1 GCA_947474205.1 Planctomycetaceae bacterium
ACATCGGGCTGCGAATTTGCGCCATATTTTTCCTTCCACAAGGCGCGCAAGCCAAGCTTCACGCAATCGGCTGGCGTTCCCACCACCGCAGTTCCGTTGGCGCCGTTAAGCAACGCGCGGTTGCGCGTCATCAATGGCGTGTGGAAAGTAATGCCGTGGCTTTCCGCGCTTTGACCACTGGCGGGCGCCACCACCATGACTTCACCCAGCGATTGGATGGCCGTGTGCAAGGCGGAAATTCCTGGCGCGTCTAAACCATCATCATTTGTTAAAAGTATTTTCATTGTTTCACCAATTTACCATTTGCGGGGTTCAAGAATGTATTCACGACCACCCCAACGAACCGGGGTGCGATTGATCAAATCTTCAGCGGCGCCGAAGAAGCAACGTGCGATGAGGAATCCGCCTAGCGGATGAAAAAATGCCGCCAACATTGGAGCGGCGCAGAGTTTGTGAATCCATGCGGCGGAAACTAAGAATGAAAGTGTGCCCAACAATCCCGTCCACATCACGGCGGAAGCAAGTGGCTCAAGCGAACCTCCATTGAACTGCCCGCTCCAAGCAGCGCCGGCGATCAACGCCGCCAAACTTCCAATAGGCAACAGCGCCGCGCCCACGCCAACAATCACGCCACTGCGGCGCAATCGCGATGGAACACGCTGCGAGCCTTCAATGTAAATACGCTTCCAACCCTGCAGGAATTCGCTTAATTTCTCGTACATTTCCACCATAAGCATGCCGTCGGCAACGGCCAAACCGCCGCGACCACCGCTGTCTTTCATGCGCCGCGAAAACGCGATGTCTTCTAGCAAATCGTCTTTCACCGCGGCGTGTCCGCCCATCTTGTCATAGGCCGCGCGCTCAAACAACATGAATTGTCCATTTGCGAAGTAGCGCGGATTTTTGGCGCGGTTCACTTGCGCAATTGGAAACATGCGCATGAGTTCCATGGCAGCCACGGGTTGAACCACGGCCTCAAACCAATGTCGAATGCGCGGCGTGCTCATAAGTGAAAGCAATTGCAAACCGCGTTCGTTCATCATTCCCATGGACGCGCGAATAAGTTGCGGAGAAAATTCAACATCCGCGTCGGTGAACAACACATACGCGCCTTTGGCAAGTTCGGCGCCAACGCGGCCCGCGTTGCATTTGCCCGCCCAATCTTTTGGACAAGACTCATTGTCGATTAATTTCAGGCGCGAGTCGCGCGCGGCAATGGGCTGCAAGTTGGCGCGCGTGGCGTCGGTGCATCGATCAAGCACCACGATCACTTCTATGTTTGCGTAGTCGCTGCGCAAAATGCTTTCAATGCATCCAGGCGCGTGTATTTGCTCGTTGTGCGCCGGAATCACCACGCTCACCAAGGGTTCACCCACAGGTAACGCGAAAGCCAAACCTTGTTTAATCCGCGGAATTCTAGGCAAATCACGCGCAACTCGAATAGCCACGGTAATCCACCAGAAGGCGCAACCACCCGCCAACACAAGCAGAACCCAAAGAATCAAAACGCGAAAATCCATTCGCAAAGAGTAGTCGAAGTTGTCGCCGCCGCCCCGCCAGAAATTCAGGCAAATCGCAAGCCTAATCAACCTGCAACACCTTACTATCTCGCTCGCGTGTATCCAGTCCAACTTGCCAATCGATATCTCACCAGCCGCATCATTCCGCTGATCGCAGTCGCGGCCGTTGCATTGTGCGTGGCACTGGTGGTGATTGTTGTCAGCGTGATGAGCGGATTTCTTGACATGCTGCGCGCCAGTGGTCGCACGCTCATGGGCGATGTCGTGATCAGTTATCCCATTCGCGGAATTCCTTGGTACGAGCAACTCATTGACACCATTGAAAAACTTCCAGAGGCGCAGGCCGCCACTCCTTTAATTGATACCTATGGACTTGTGCGCATGCCGTATCCAGAGGGCAATGAAAAAGAAGTGGTCACCGCAAATGTGTGGGGAATTGAGCCGCACAGTTTCAATCGCGTCACCGATTTTTCCAACGCTTTGTATTGGAAACCACCTACTTCGCCCGAGGCCGCTGCGAAGATGTCCCCCGACGACACACGCTTGAAACTAAGCGATTCCATTCTTAATGACGGACTGAATTTAATCAAGAGCGACACTGGCGAACCCGGACTTGTGCTGGGCATGCATGTTTCGATTGCCAATCAACGCATGGAAGATGGGAGCTATAAACCTCGCTACCCACAATGGTTCATGCCCAAACAATCTGTCACGCTGACGCTTGTTCCAATTAGCGCCAAGGGAACCATTGCGGAGCCGCGCGAGCGCGTGTTTCCGGTGGTGAATGAATTTAAAAGTGGCGTGTATCAAATTGACAAGAACCGCGTCATGATTTCGCTTGCACAGGCGCAGAAACTTTTGCGCTTGGACGCCGGCACGTTGTATGACATGCAAGCGCCGCCCAACGCCGATGGAACTTTGCCAGTGCTTGGAACAAGCCCCGCAAAAGTGCACAAGGTTTTGGTGCGCGCCAAGCCAGGCGTGACTCCAGATCAACTTCAAACCGCGGTGTTTGGAGCGTATGAAAAATTCGCGTACGACGTTGCGGCCGATCCATCCAAAGTGGTCAAGGCGCCGCGTGTTGATTCCATAAACATTCTCACGTGGGAGCAACATCTGCGCGACCTGATTGCTCCCGTTGAAAAAGAGCGGGAAATGATGCGTATTTTGTTCTCCATTGTGTATCTGGTGTGCGCTGGTTTGGTGCTCAGCATCTTCTGGGCCATTGTGCAGGAGAAGACCCGCGACGTTGGAATTCTGCGCTCGGTGGGCGCAAGTCGATTTGGAATTTTATGGATCTTCCTACAGTACGGCTTGGTCATTGGCGCCATTGGCGGACTTTGTGGAGTTGGCCTTGGCTGGCTGGTGATTCACAATATTAATTTTATTCACGAGACTATTGGTCAAGACGCACCCGCATGGAGTTACGTGGCCAGTTTCATTATTGCCGCGATTAGTTTCGCCATGAGCGTGCGCGGCGTGACAACGGGCGTGGTGCTCAGCACGTTGCTGTGGAGCGTGCTTGGTTTTACGCTTGCGCTTGTGGGTGTTGGATTAATGCTGCACCGCGGCACATTGATTTGGGATCCAAGCGTCTACTACTTCGCAACTATTCCAGACCAAGTGGATTGGTTCACCGCCATCATCACGTGGTGTGGCGCGGTTATTTTCAGCGTGCTTGGCGCCAGCATTCCTGCGGCCAAAGCCGCGGACATTCATCCAGTCAGGGCGCTGCGCTATGAGTAAATTTCTGCTTGAAGCCAAAGAGTTGCGCAAGACCTATCACCTGGGAAAGGTGAAAGTTCCCGTGTTGCGCGGCGCCAGTTTCACGCTGGCCAAGGGCGAGTGGGTTGCCATACTTGGCTCATCTGGCAGCGGAAAAAGCACGCTTTTGCACTTGCTTGGTTTGCTTGATGAGTGCGACGCGGACTCCGGCGGCGTGTGGTTTGATGGCAATCCAGTGGCCGACTTGAAGTTCTCCGCGCGCAACCACTATCGAAATGAAAGCGTTGGATTTGTTTTTCAATTTTATCACTTGCTGCCGGAACTTTCTGTTTTGGAAAACGCGCTGTTGCCCAACATGGTCAACGCTGGGATGAGTTGGTGGAGCAAGCGCGCCCAAGCGCAGCAGCATGCCACGGAGTTGCTCGACGCGTTTGGTTTGTCGCATCGCCTTTTGCATAAGCCAGCGGAACTTTCTGGTGGCGAGCGCCAACGCGTGGCCATCGCGCGCGCGCTAGCCAATCAACCGCGCGTGCTTCTGGCGGATGAACCAACCGGAAATCTAGATACAAAAACCGGCGGCGAAATTCTTGACTTGATCGCCGCCAAGCATCGTAAAGGTTTGTCCATTGCCATGGTGACGCATGATCCCGCCGTCGCCGCGCGCGCCGACCGCGTTGTGAAATTGGTCGATGGTTGCGTGGCGCAGTAACGTTCACCAAGTCATATTCTATTTCTGATTTATTTTCGCGCGCGCGCAACGTACATGCTCCGCCCGCGCAATTGCAATTTAATCACGCGCCCTGTAGCGCGACTTGACAGCCTGCGCCAGTTGCGTGATGCTCCAACCAAAGCGCTTTTTCAAGGCTTCTTCCCACGAAAGGCCACCTTTTACATCCTTCACCCACTCGCCAAAAGCCTGATGATTGGTCTGCATTAAATAATCCACCGTGAGATAGCCAATCGCGTATCCAATGGCATCGGGACCGGGCCAGGAACCATCCTCATAATTCATGTGAAGCACATTTAGAACATCGTTGGTTCCGCTGCGAATCCATTGCAACCCTTGCGGTTTGCGATCGTCTTTGGTGGTTGAGTTTGCAAAACTTTCCGCGGCCACATATTCCGCATAGCCCTCGTCGGCCCATGACGGCAAGCGCGCGGGCGAACCATATCGATGCATGAATCCATGCGACGCCTCATGCACAAGCGTGGCCATAAAGCGATTGGCGTCCTGACTTTTATACGCGCTCACCACAACTTTGGGGCCAACCATGTGGCACAAACCAATGGCACCAGGCGGAGGCATGGTATTGAACGCCGCCATTTCAAGAGCGCGGTAATGCGCCTCCGTGGCTGACACAATCACCACGGCTTTGCCGTGAAAAATATTCAGGCCAACTGGAAGCGCGAACATCTTGGCCACAGTTTCATACATGCCGTCCATGCGCTGCGCCAAATCTTTGGTCTCACCAATTGGCAAATCGGCGTACAAAACCCAGTACTTTGCCTCCACCACTGAATAGCGCAAATTGACCTGCTTTAACCAGCGTTCAGCGTCCGCCTTCATGTCGGTCAACGCATCCGCGCGTTGCGCGTCGGTGGCCACGCTCCAAGGCTGCGCACGAGGCGCGTCGCTGCTCACGCTTGCAGGCTGTGCAATCGGCGCTTCGTCTTTTGCTTTCGGAGCGTCGTCTTTTTTCTTCGGCGCGTTGTCTTTTTCTTTTGGAGCGTCGTCCTTTTTCTTCGGCGCGTCGTCTTTTTTCTTAGCCGCGTCGGCGCCAACTGCTTTGGCTTGAAAATCTTTTTCGGCGGCAATGCGCCGATCTTCAATCACCTTTCGACGATGCTCCGCGACTTCGGCGCGCAGAGCCTCCACCGCTGGGGTCAGCGCGCGATCACGCCGAATCGCGTCGCGGATTGCGGCCTCGGCCAATTTATCTCCGCCCTCCAGTAAGAACAACATGCGCGCGAGTTGGATGTACTGCGAACCATCCCTCCAATCAATTAATTTTCGGCACAGGCGATTGGCGTCGTCGGCCTTCAAACTTGTCCACGGCGCATGCCCGAACGATCCATCAATTGCTGTGAAATCCCACTTGGAAATTGTGCCTTTGAGAGTTTCACCCGTGATCAATTTCGCCTTCCATGGAAGTGGCGGTTCCACCACGCCTTGGGCCAAGGCTTGGCTGCATGAAATTGCTATAAAAGCCAACAAAATCAAGAATTGTTCAAATCTGCTCATCCATCACCAAAGTACTCGGCTACCATCACCGATGGAAGGTCAATTCCATTTCTGTAGACCATTTTTTAGGAGACTTCGATGTTTGAACGCTTGACGGATCGTGCTCGCAAAGTGATGGCTCTCGCAAATCAAGAGGCCCAGCGCTTCAACCATGAATACATTGGCACCGAGCACATTCTGCTTGGCCTTGTCAAAGAAGGTTCGGGCGTTGGAGCGAATGTGCTGAAGAATCTTGGCATTGATCTGCGCAAGGTTCGCCTTGAAGTTGAGAAGTTGGTCAAGAGTGGTCCCGAGATGGTGACCATGGGCAAGCTTCCGCAAACTCCGCGCGCCAAGAAAGTGAT
>CANJIC010000138.1 GCA_947474205.1 Planctomycetaceae bacterium
GCGTGGCTGAAGGATCTGCAGGAAAAAGAAATCGCCAATCGTGGCGGAAGCCGCGCTGACGCGCAACGCAGCATTGAGGAGGAATTTCCCGGCACCACGATTGAGGAGTTCATGAATCGCCAAAAGAACCAGGCCTTGGCTGGCGATCTTTTAAACCGGCGCATTCGTCCGCGCACCATTGTGAGTTGGCGCGATGTGGAGCGTTTATACGATGTCAACAGCGCGGCCTACAACCCACTCCCAACTATTCGCATTGGCCGCATCGCTGTCTTGAAATCCAATCAAGCTCAAGTGGATCAGATCAAGGCCAGCTTTGCGCAAGGCAAATCGTTCAGTCAAGTCTCCAAGGAATTAAACCTTGAGAATGATGGGCTGTGGCGCGAAATCAAAATTCCCCAGGGGGGAATCGACGCTATTCCAGATATTGTCGATGAAATGAAATCCAGAATCAAGGGTCTCGCAATCAACAAAGTTGATGGACCAATTGAGACTAAAACCCAAGTGACTTGGATGACTCTTATTTCGGAACAACAAGTGCGTGCAAAATCTATTTTTGATCCTCAATTGCAATTGCAGTTACGAAGACAAATAGAGGGTCAGCGGTATTCGATCGAGCAACAGCACTATTTTCAGTCATTGCGAACGCGTTGGGTGGCCTCGGATTTGGAGTCCATGAAGGCTCGTTTGATTTCAATCACTTTGAATAGATACTTTCGCTGATAGAGATTGGATGTCTTGCGCTTACCAAGCGTCAAAGGCGCGCTTGATGTGCCGCAAGCTTTGTGGCTTTTGAAGTTGATCCATTTCAACGGCCACCACGTCAAATTGAATTTGCTTGCCGCGGAACATGCGACGCGACAAAAGCATTTGCGCCGCCATAACTAGATGGCGCCGCTTGCGCCAGTCCACGCGCAACTCGGGCGCGTGCGTACCGGCACGGCGGGCTTTGACTTCAATCACAATCAATAGGTTGGTGTTGGGCAGCGTGGCCAACAAGTCAATTTCCAAATGACCAAGGCGCAGATTTCGCGCAATGATGGTGTGGCCATTGGCTTGCAGAAAGTCGGCCGCGGCGACCTCGGCATTTTTACCCGTGTTAATGCGCGCGATGGATTTTTCATTGGTGATCGTGGTCCTTTTGTTCATGTCGACATTGTGTGTGAATGCGCAGGCAATTCCGTAAAACATGCGGTTTTTCTTGTGCTATCTTTGCTCCACTATGGCCATTGTCATTCTTGCACATTCGTCCGATTGTCCCGCCGATTTACTGATGGATTCACTGCGTCACCACGGGCAACGCCTGCGCGTGATTCAACTGAATGCGGACGGCGTTGTGCCAGTTGACCTAGACGATGTTCATGGCGTGATCTCGCTTGGCGGTCCGCAGACCGTGCACTTAAATGACGCGCCGTGGATGGCCGCTGAAAAAACATTCTTGAAGATGGCGCATGACGCCAACGTGCCGGTGCTTGGTCTGTGCTTGGGCGCGCAACTTCTTGCGTCGGCCTTGGGCGGCGAGACGCAAGCCATGAAGCAATCGGAGTTGGGTTGGCAAACGGTGAAGTTGAACCACATTGGACGCGAGGATGCGTTGTTTGTTGGACAGCCGTGGTCTAGTTTGAAAATGTGTTGGCACTCCGATGAGGTCACCAAATTGCCCGCTGGTGGGCAAGTGTTGGCGGGCAGCGCGGCGTGCGGCGTGCAAGCATTTTCCGTTGGTCTGCGCAGCTACGGCGTGCAATATCACCCGGAGTGGAATCGCGCCAGCATTCTGAAGCAAATCAATGGCTCCACTGCCAAGTTTCAAAGCGCGGGCATTGATGTGAACGCGTTGCGTTTGCAAACTGAATCCAACGGCGCTGAGCAAGAGCGTCTTGGCAGGCGCTTCTTTGACGCGGTGAACATTGTGCTTATGCCCGGCGACCGCGTGCATGAAGGCGTTGCCGCAAATCACCGCTGAATTGCAGCTGTTTTGAATGTGTTGCCAACATGTCCAGCATGATTTGGACAGGCCGTGCGCGCATGTCAACATTTTCAGCGCGACATGTGAACAACGCGGGGTTGGCAATGTCCACGCGTCATTACGCCGTGACTTTGGAGCGGCCGCGCGAAAGGCGCCAGGCTTCAAACTTTTTCCACGGCCAAGAGTTCACGCACTGTTGGGCGCGTAGTCCAGCGCGCCGCGCCGTCAGAATTCCGTAGCGCAAAAAATCAAAGTGTTCGCCGTCGTGCGCGTCCGTGTTTATGGAAATCATGGCGCCGCCCTCATGCGCCGCGCGCACCAACGCGTCGCGCAAATCTAAGCGCGCGGGATTGCAATTTATTTCAAGCGCCACGCCCGCCTTGGCCGCCGCCGCAATGACCACTTTCATATTGGGCTCAAGCCCAGGGCGGCCATTGAGAATTCGGCCAGTGGGGTGGCCAATCACATGCACAAATGGATTGGCGATAGCGGCAAGCAGACGCTCGGTGGCGGCCTCTGGAGTTTGCTTGAGCGCGGTGTGAGGGCTGGCCACCACCCAATCAAGTTCGGCAAGAACATCATCGGGATAATCCAAATGACCGTCGGCAAGAATGTCCACTTCACTTCCAACCAGAACATGAATACCTTTTATTTTTGCAGCCGCGGCGCGAATGTTCGCGGCGTGCTCGCGTAGACGCTCAATGGAAAGTCCATTGGCTTGCGCGCTTGAGCGACTGTGGTCCGTTATGGCAATGGCGTCAAAGCCGCGACTTTTGGCTGTTTCTATAAGTTCCTCTATGGACAGAACTCCATCGCTGGCGGTGGTGTGGCAATGCAATTCGCGTTGGATATCGCCTTGTGAAATCAACTGCGCGGTGAGATTGTTCTCAAACTCGCCGTGGCTTTCACGCAACTCCGGCGCGATCCACTGCAAGTCAAGCTTGGCGTAAATGTCCTCTTCACTTTGACTGGCAAGCGGTTTCACGCCGCGCTGCTGCGGCGGAATTTCATCGCCGTCGTCGGCATACAAGCCGTATTCATTCAGACGCATGGAGCGCTCAATGGCGCGCTCGCGCAAGACCACATTGTGATCCTTGCTGCCAGTAAAGTACATCAAGGCCGCGCCCCAATTCACGGCGGGCACGGCGCGAAGATCAACTTGCAAACCGTTATTCAAGCGCACGCTTGATTTGGTGTCGCCCGACACAAGCACCTTGGCCACCAACGGGTGCGCGCAGAAAAATTCCATGACGGGCGCGGGGTGTTCCGTGGCCACCAACAAGTCCACATCGCCAATGGTCTCGCGGCCGCGGCGCAAACTTCCAGCGAACTGGGCTTGCGTCACGCCTTTGATAGCGCGCAACTCTGTGACAAAAGTTTCCGCAATGGGCATGGCGTCGCCCAGTCGCGCGCGGTCGCCAGCGGTCTCTAAAAACGCAAGGTTTTCGCTTATATTTTGCAATGTCTTGGCGCCCATGCGCGGTAACTTCTCCAACGCGCCGCTGGCTAGCTGCGACTTCAACGTGGCCAAGTCCGTCACGCCGCCTTGATCCCACAGCAACTTCACCGTCTTGGGTCCAAGGCCCGGCACGCGCAGCACATCGATCAAGCCTGGCGGCAACTTGGCCAGCGCCTCTTCATGCGCCATTATTTTTCCAGTGGCCACAAACTCTTGAATCTTCTGTACGCTTGACGCGCCAAGGCCGTCGATGGATTTCAATTTGCCAAGATCACTCTTGCAAAGTTCCGCGACATCGTCTGACAGATCATCAACAATGCGAGCGGCTTTGCGATACGCCAACACCTTGAATTGATTTTCTCCAAGCACCTCAAGTGCGTCGGCGATGTGGTTGAAGAGAGTGGCGATGGATGCGTTGGCGCTCATGCGGAATTCCTCACAGTGGCTTGGCGTTCCATGCGTGGCAGATGCGTGCGCCTTCGGTCGCATGCGGATCAATTCAATTTCACGCGGAAGAAAGTAAGCGCGGCTGGCAGGACTCGAACCTGCAACCCCAAGCTTCGTAGGCTTGTGCTCTATCCAATTGAGCTACAGCCGCGTGGGTGAACAGTGTAGCGCAAGTTGCGCATTCTCTTCGCGAGGTGTTTCTTGAGTGGTGGTGGGAACTGGTTTAGCGCTAGAAGCAGGGCGAACTGGCGTAAAATCAGCGCTGTTGCCCAAAATGCGTGAGGCGAACAACGGCAGAAGAATGACCGCCACCGCGGCCACGGCGCCAGCAAAGCGTGGCCATGAACTTGGTCCCTTGATCACGCCTTCGGACGATGTTCCAGGTGGCGACAACGTTGGCACACCAATCAGCCGCAGGTAATACCACACACTCACAGCGCTGTTGATTGCGGCAATGATGACCAGTGGCGTGTGGCCCGCTTGAATACCAGCCATGAACAACATCAGCTTGGCCCAGAAGCCAAGCAGCGGTGGCATGCCCATGAGCGAGCCCGAACCAATCGCAAGCCACGCGGCGAGTCCCGGATAGCGCCGGCCAATGCCGCTGAGCTCCTCAAAACTTTCAACATCTTCGCCGCGCTTTTGCAAGCCAGAGAGCGCGCCAAAGATGGCAAGGTTAGTGACGCCGTACGAGATCAGATAAAACAGCAGCGCCTCAAAGCCAAGACCAGGTCCAGCGATAATTGCAAGAACCATGTAGCCCGAATGCGAGATGGAACTGTACGCCAGCATCCGCTTGACGGACTTCTGCAAGAGCGCGCCAATATTTCCCAGCGTCATGGTGAGCGCGCAAATCATCCACAGCGTTGCAAGAATTGGCGCGGGCAAACCGCTGATCACCGTTCCAGTTTCAGAAAGGCCCGCGTGGCCGCTCCAACCCACGGTACTTAAAAGCAGCGCAAGTGCCGCAAATCCAGCGATTTTTGGAATGAACGACAGGAAGCCCGTGACGGGATTGGACGCGCCCTCGTACACATCCGGCGCGTAGAAATGCATTGGAGCCGCCGCAAGTTTGTAGCAGAAGCCAAGGATGCACAGAATTAAACCCGTGGTGCCAAGCGTGTCAATTCCGCCGCGTCCAATTTGGTCGGCGAACACTTCGCGAATGGTTGTTAATTGCAGCGAGCCAGTGCTGCCATAGATAAGCGCGAAGCCATACAAGAAGATGGCCGTGCTCATGGCGCCAAGAAAGAAATATTTCACGGCGGCTTCTTGCGCGCGGCGCGTTCCGCGGCTCATGGCCACCATGATGTAGGTGGGCAAGCTTGTCAATTCAAGCGCCAGAAAGAGCCAGACTAAATCGGGGCTGCCAGGAATAAGCATGGCGCCGCAAATGCTGAGCAACATGAACGCGTAAAATTCTCCGCGCACCACGCGCATTGGATCAAACGTAGTCGCTCCGCGCGCAACGGCGTCCTCCATGCGTTGATCAATGTGGCCAACGGAAATGGCGACAAGGCCAATACCAACCACCAGAATAATGGCCTTGATGATCTTGTTGAAGTGCGGCATGAGCACTCCGGCTTGCTCGGCGGCCTCGGTGGAATAGCCAAGAGCAAGCGCGACAAGCGAAGCGAGCAGAGTGCACGCCGCAAGAAGCGGAACAGATTTACGCAAAGTCTTGCTGCGGCTTAAGCCAATAATGCTGACCAACACGCTGCCGCCAAAAACAATGATTTCAGGGGTTAATACAGCGATTTTTGGACCCATGGGAAGGAACGAACTCATTTGGTGGCCTCCGCATGTTTGACTGGCTTGGATGGATTCACAAGTCCGCGCCGTGCGTTGTAGGCATCGATGGCCGCTGGATAATTCACCAGCACTTCCTTCACGCATGGTTCAACCGCGTTCAA
>CANJIC010000139.1 GCA_947474205.1 Planctomycetaceae bacterium
AGGCGGAGATAGAAGTTCGCCCCGAGCGCGGATTTGATTTTGGCGCGGGTCCTGGCAAAGCCATCACGCGCAAAGTTCGCGGCGGTCCGCTTGGCGTCATCTTTGACGCGCGTGGAAGACCACTCGCTTTGCCAACTGATTTGTCCGAGCGCCGCGCGTGCTTGAACAAATGGATCAAAGCCTTGCGCGTGTATGGGTAAATACATACAACATGAACTCCTCCAACACATCACGTTCAACCAACAATGGCTAAGGCATACACCCCAGGTCTGCGCGTCAGCGCCCGTTGCATGTACCGAACTCGCCGCGCATTGCCCACGGCGGGCACCGTGCAAGTGGCTCTTGGCGACCGTGTTCAAGGCGCAACCGTGATCGCGTTCACGCATTTGGAAGGCGATGTCACGCCCATGAAAGTGGCCAGCCTGCTTGCGTGCACACCAAAAGATTTGCCTGGATTAATGTTGAAGAAAATCGGCGAGACCGTGAGTGCGGGCGAAGTGATGGCGCGCAGCAAGGGAATGTTTGGCTTGATGAAGACCGACGTGAAGGCCGCCGCCGCCGGCACTATTGAAAGCGTGAGTGATTCCAGCGGCATGGTTTTCTTGCGCGGCGCGCCGCAGCCCATTGAAATTGTGGCGCACGTGCCTGGGCGCGTGGTTGAAGTGTTGGCCAGCGAAGGCGCCGTGATTGAAACCAGTGCCGCGCTTGTGCAAGGAATTTTTGGCGTGGGCGGCGAGGCGCGCGGAGCGATTGCGCTTGCGTGTCGCGCGGCGGACGAAGAGTTGCACGAAGATTTAATTCGCCCCGAGATGAAAGGGTGCGTTGTCATTGGCGGCGCGCGCA
This sequence comes from Planctomycetaceae bacterium, assembly GCA_947474205.1. The sequence goes on from CANJIC010000139.1 coordinate 844, forward strand.
TGACGGCCGCGGCGATTGCAAAGGCGAAGTTGATTGGCGTGGCGGCGATTGTCTCTGGCGGAATGGACGACGCCGACTTGCGCGACTTTCTTGGTTACGACTTGGGCGTGGCTATTACGGGCAGCGAGAAGTGCGGGCTCACACTTATTTTGACCGAGGGTTTTGGCGAGATCGCCATGGCGCGTCGCACATTTGATTTGCTTGCGGGCCATCAAGGGCGTGAATGCAGCGTGAACGGCGCAACGCAGATTCGCGCGGGCGTGATGCGGCCTGAAATTGTTGTTCCACTGGATGACGTGCCTAGCTCAACAAGCGAAAACACTCATGATTCTGGCGGAGAATTGGCTGTTGGCGTTGCTGTGCGAATTATTCGCGATCCGCATTTTGGTTTGATCGGCGCCATTACAGCTCTGCCAGAAAAACCCGCCATGCTTGACTCTGGCGGCAAGGCGCGCGTGCTTGAAGTCACGCTCGAGCGCGGCGGCACCGTGACCGTGCCACGCGCCAATGTTGAACGCATCGCGACGTAAAAATTTGGCTACATTGGCAGCATGCGCATTACGCACAAGGTCCCACGCAGGATCTTCACGAATCATTCGTGGAAGTGCATTGCCACCTTTCTATGTATGTTGATGTGTTGCGCCAGCGCGTTTGCATTTGAAATTTCGAGCGCGAGGAGCGAGTCAGTTGCGCCAACCACACAAATTGTTGCCGCGCAAAATGTAAGCGCGCCTGAACATGTTGCCGCTCAAAACATGTCTGCGAAAAATGTTCTAGCGCGCAACGAGCCAGCGCAAGAGACAAGCGCGCCGTTGGTTGAGCCCGTCAACGCCGCCGCGCGCGTAACGCCAGCAGTTGCTGTTGCCACGCCAACATCTGCAAGCGCAACGCCAGCGGTTGCCATTGTCACGCCAGCATCTGAAAGCGCAACGCCAGCTGTTGCCATTGCCACGCCAACAACCACGCCCGCGCGCCCATTGTTTAACAGCGAAAAGACCGCGCTTTTTCTTTGGATTGTGTTCATCGGCGCGGCCGTGACCGTGTCGGTATGGCTGGCCAAAAGTGGGCGGCCAATTAAAATCCGTCGCATCGCCGCGCTTGAAGCCGTGGACAATGCGGTTGGCCGCGCCACGGAAATGGGTCGCTCCATTTTATTTGTGCCTGGCATTCAAGACATGGACAACATTCAAACGGTCGCCGGCTTGACCATGCTTGGCCGCGTTGCAAAGACCGCCGCCGAATACGACGCGACCATTGAAGTACCAACGTGCCGCTCGCTTGTCATGGAGGCCGCGCGCGACACGGTGCGCGCCAGTTATCTTTCCGCCGGTCGCGCCGACGGTTTCTCCGCCGACCGCATCACGTACATCACCGACGATCAATTTGGATATGTGGCGCACGTGGTTGGAAACATGGTGCGCGAGAAGCCGGCGACTTGTTTTTACATGGGCTGCTTCTTCGCCGAAAGTTTAATTTTTTCCGAAACTGGCAATGCCATTGGCGCAATTCAAATTGCCGGCACCGCGGAAAGCAGCCAACTTCCGTTCTTTGTGGCGGCCTGCGATTACACATTGATCGGCGAGGAATTTTTCGCGGCCAGCGCGTATTTAAGCGGCGAACCAGCGCAACTGGGAACATTGCGCGGACAAGATGTTGGCAAATTCGCCGTGGGCGTGTTGATCGTATTGGGCGTGCTGGCGTCCACCATTCTTGTGCTGCATCCCAACTCAGTCCTCATTGGCGCGTTGATGAACTGCGTGAAGATAGCGTTGGGCGACTAACACATGAAGCGCATCATTCCAATGTGGATCGCAATCATTGGCGGCTTCGCCATGATGTTCAGTTCATTTGTTCCACTGGCAGAGAGCGCTGGCGAAATGTTCGCCGATGTGTTCAATGTGGTCGCGGCGATTGCGTTTGTGCTTGGCGCTGGAAGCCTTGCCAAACAACATTTGGAAAAACTCAGCAGGCGCGCCGCGGGTTGGGGCTACAGCATCATCACGCTTGGAAGTTTTATTGTCACGCTGGTCATTGGCTTAATGAAAATTGGCGTTCATCCCAATGAAAATTTTCCGCTGGCGCCATTTGGCGGCAGCAATGATTCCGAGGGTTCCGCGTGGAGTTGGATTTATGAATACATGTTCACACCGCTGACTAGCACCATGTTTGCGTTGCTTGCGTTCTTTGTGGCCAGCGCCGCGTTCCGCGCATTTCGCGCCAAGAACACGGAAGCCATTTTGCTTTTGGTCACGGCGTTCATTGTGTTGCTTGGCCGCACGTTTGCGGGCGTTGTGTTGACGGGATGGTTTCCTGATTGGGCATCTGGTCTGCGCTTGGAAAATCTCAGCATCTACGTCATGCAAGTGTTCAACACCGCGGGCAATCGCGCCATCATGATTGGCATTGCGCTGGGCGTGGCGGCCACGGGCTTGCGAATTCTTTTCGGCATTGATCGCAGTTGGCTTGGCGGAGGTGACGCGTGAGTTCCGACAATTTCAACAACTCAAACGCAGCGGCGCGTCCATGGTTTGAGCGTCTTGATCGCATTGATCGCCGCTGGATTTTCTTGCTCATGTTCCTCGCCGTGTCTGGTCCAGTCTTGTGGATTGGAATTACCGGCAAGACATTGCCCGAAGCGCCAACGCTTGCCGCGCGCGCGGTCTTTCAAGAGATTGATCAATTACCTGCGCGTAGTTTGGTGCTGATTTCCTTTGATTATGACCCTGCAAGTGCCGGTGAATTGCAACCAATGGCGACCAGTTTGGTGCGCCAGTGCGCCTCAAAAAATTTACGCATGGTGTTCATTGCGCTTTGGCCATTGGGCGGGCAGTCGGCGCAACAAACCATTCAAGAAGTGATTCGCGAGGACTATCCCGCGATGAAAGAGGGCGATGATTTTGTGAACATGGGATTTCAAGCGGGTAATGAGTCCGTGATGAAATTGTTGCTCACAGATTTCGCCAAAGCGTTTCCAAAAGATTCGCGCGGTGAGGCCACCAGCAACATTCCAATGCTCAAGAGCGTTAAGAACGTGACTGACTTTCCGCTGTTGATCACCATTGGTGCTGGATATCCAGGTAGCAAAGAGTGGGTGCAATATGTCATTAGCGCCAACAATGAGAAAATGAATTTGGTCGTTGGGTGCACGGGCGTGAGCGCGCCGCAGTTGTATCCATATTTCCCGCAGCAAATTGCTGGATTGTTGGGCGCCATTAAAGGCGCGGCGGAATATGAATCCATGGTCAACGCGTCCCTCGCTGTTGAAGGCGCGCTCACCCCGCCTAAATATTTGCAAGCGCAGCGGCGCATGGGACCACAGTTGGTGGCGCATTTGCTCATGGTGGGCTTGATCATTGTTGGCAACGTTATTTTCTTCGCGCGCAAGCGCAGAGGTGCCGCATGACGCGCCAAAGTAAAACATGGTTGATCATTGGCGCGGTCTTTGTGGCGCTACTTGTGGCGCGTGGCATGATTGGCCAAGGTCTTGGCCGCGTGTATGTGAAGCGCACGCAAGTCACCGTGACAGTGCCAGATACGGCGGTCGTGAATTCCGCGGCGGCGGGGGCGGCAAGCGCGTCAACCAGCGCGTCAACAACTGTCGCATCAGCGCAAGTAGCTGCGCCATCTAGCGCGACAGCTTCTTCAAATAGCGCGTCAACAACTGCCGTATCAGCGCAAGCAACTGCGCCATCAATCACGTCAACTTCTTCAGCAAGCGGAACAACCATGTCATGGCAAGAATGGAAACAAGTTCCACCACTGGAATTCGACGCGGCGCAAAAAGTAAATGCCGCGCAAACAGAAATCACATTGTCGTGGCCGCGCACCATTGGCCTGTGGCTTGCGGCGTTCTTCACGCTGGCCATATTTAGTTTCTTGTACGCGGACAATCCCTTCTACAAAATCGCGGAATCACTTGTGGTTGGCGTCAGCGCGGCGTACTGGGGCGTGATTGGTTTCTGGGACACGCTGGTTCCAAAAATGTTCGGCGCGCTCACGCCGGGGCTTGTGAAAAGTTTGGTGCAGCCGTCGCTGGTTGCCCCTGAAACGCTGCAGCAAATCAGCATGGTCTTCGCGCTCATTCTTGGCGTGATGATGTTGTGGCGACTTCTGCCGCGCGGTGGTTGGATTAGCGCGTGGCCGCTTGCATTTATTGTTGGCGTTACGGCGGGATTGAAAATTGTCAGCCATGTTGAAAGCGATTTAATGGCGCAGGCCGTCGCCACCATGAAGCCGCTGATTGTTTCCGTGCCCGACGCCTCGGGCGCAACAAATATGTGGGACAGTTGGTGGGCAAGCGTTGCGAATGTGTTGTTGGTGGTCGGCGTGATTTGCTGCCTGACATATTTCTTCTTCAGCGTTCAGCACAAGGGCGTGGTTGGCGGCGCCGCGCGCGTGGGCATTTGGTATCTCATGATCACGTTCGGCGCGGCGTTTGGTTTCACCGTCATGGGCCGCATTGCGCTGTTGGCGGCGCGCGTGGAATTCTTATTTGACGATTGGCTCTGGCTGATCGATTCAAACCATTTCCGCGGTTTGTAATTGCAGTTGCCTTGACAAGAGGGGCTTGACAAGCCGTTGACAAGAACAGTGTTGACGCGCGCTTGCCAACGCTTACCAATTCTTGACAAGGGTTTCGTGACAAGGGTTTCGTGACAAGCCGTTGAAAGGTCATCGACACGCTCTTACATGCTCTTGACAAGAAGATTATTGACGCGCGCTTACAAACTCTTGACAAGAGTTTCTTGACAAGCCATTCACACCAAATAAATCCCAAAAATCTTCTGGAAAAAAGGCAGTGAAATGCGAAAGCGCCTTTGCGGTGTCGTACAAGTGTGGCACGCGGAAATAAATCCGTGATTGCGTTCTGGAAATAGTTTCTGGGATCAATTTCAAAAACGGTTTGTC
>CANJIC010000140.1 GCA_947474205.1 Planctomycetaceae bacterium
CTTTGATGGCTCTTCAACGCTGTTCACGATTGGCGCGCCAGGCGACACCGCGACTGCGGGCATCTGGGTGCGCAATGCGGTGCTGAGTGGCTGCGGTGCCAACACTGTTTCATACAGTGGAACCAAGGCGTTTGTGACGGCTTATAGAAGTTGCGAGGATGTTGACGGCGGCAAGACTTCATTTCTAAGTCCAATTGTGGATGCCTCTTCGGGTGACACGGTTGAATTGTCCTACGCCATTTTCTTAAGTTACAACGGCGCCACTCCAACAGATGATCCGTTAGAAGTGTTCGTCAGCAATGACGGCGGCAGCACTTGGGTGCTTGGCGCTTCCTACACCACCGCAACTGGCGCCAACACGTGGGTGCTGAAGAAATTGAATGTGCTCAATTTGTTGCCAGTCACCAGCCAAATGCGCGTGAAGTTTGTGGCGCAAGACAACGGCACCGACAATACGGTTGAAGCCGGCGTTGACAGCGTCACATTCACCAGTGTGAAGTGCGCCGATGCTGTCTTTGGCGATTTGAACGGTGATCGTGTTATTGACAGCTCCGACGTTGCATTGTTGTTGCTTGACTACGGTGCATGTCCTAGTTGCCCTGGCGACTTAGACGGCAGTGGTGAAATTGACGCGGGCGACACCGCCTTGATGTTGCTTAACTTTGATTAATGTATTGAACCTTGACAGCTCATTGACGGGCGGATCTCTCTCGATCCGCCCGTTTTCATTTTTATTTTAAATGACAATCACAAGACAGACGGACGTGAAAAATCTCGCGGAGCGCTCGCTTTGTAGGTCCTATATAAATATATATTTTAGGCAAATTTTCGATGTTTTCATTGCAAGCGCTATATCAGGTGCCATAATCTCATAGGTGAAGCAAGGCTGTCGTTCTGTTGCCAAATTGAAGTGGAACCATAATTAAAGAAAGCTCTTAAGACCATGATGCACTTGTCAAAGAAAATCGGTTTGTCCCTGGTGGGTTCTGCAGCACTTTTGTTCGGTGCCGCCACATTCGCTTTGGCAGGAAATCAATTTGCAACCAACAATGGCGCCAACGCCAACAATCTCAACACTGGAGCCATTGGCAACCAAGTTGATCCAAATGGTGAGACAATTCAAGCTCGCTTTGGGCGGCTCTTTCCAGGCGGCGGCTTGCACACCATTAATGGCTCACTGCGCCGCGTGTGGGGAACCACATTCTCCCACGGCGTTTCACCAAGCGCTAGCGCCGACTCATTCATGCGCGAGTGGTCCATGCTGTGGAATGTTCCATACACGCAACTTGAAAAAGTTGGACCAACAGAAGACGGCGCGCACACATTGCCGTTGGTGACAAGTGAAGACGGAACATCAAGCGAGTTCACCGTGGCGTATTTCCGACAACAAGCCAAGGGCGTGCCAGTGTTCCGTTCATACGGCTGGGGCTTGGTCCGCAGCGAAGATAATTTTCCTATGGTTCTTGCAGGCGCCACGCTGCGCAACATTGGAACCATGGAAGCGCAACTTGCTGGCAAAAACCTGGACGCATCTTCAATCGATGTTGGGTTGGTTGGAAGCCAAGCTCTTGGTCAATTCACCGCGCCGCCACAAATGAACACGCCGCGCTATGTGGTGTGGGCTGGCCTTGATGAGGATGTTCAAACTGCCAAACTTGCGGTTGAATTTGTCGCCACAGGTGGCGGCGCGTTTGATCCATCCAACTACCAAAAAATTCTCTTTGTTGTGGATGCCGCAAACGGCAACATTCTCTTTCAAGAGAGCATGATTCACCACGGAACCGTCACCGGTCAAGTGAATGAATATGTCACCACTGATTTCCGAGCCGACGCGTGCAGCGCCGAGGTGATTCGCGGCATGCCGTACGCCAAAATTCTTATTGGAAGCACCACTGTGTACGCAGATACCAACGGCGCATTTACTCACACTTACTCGGGAACTGGTTCTGTCCTTGCGGCTGCAACACTTGCTGGAAAGTATTTCAAAGTTGTTGAACAAAGTAGCACTTTAGGAACGGTGCCATTGCAAACTTTGGTTGATGGAAGCAACAGCACATTCCTGTTCAATCCCACGCCAAATGTGGTCAATACCGCGCAGACCAACTCCTATGAAATTGCTAATCGCACGCGTGAAAAAATTCTGACCGCCAACGCCAGCTATCCAACTATTGCAACGCAAACAAGTTTCACCATCAACACCAACATTGCCGATGTGTGCAATGCCTACTACGACGGCAGCAGCATTAATTTCTTCAGTGCTGGCAGTGGTTGCAATAACACCGCCTTCGGCGATGTTGTGGCCCATGAATATGGCCATCACATGGTGCAATGCGGTGGAAGCGGTCAGGGCGAATATGGTGAAGGACAATCCGACATCGTTGGCATTATCATTACCGACAACTCCCAACTTGGAGTTGGTTTCCAAAGCTGCTCTAGCGGTATTCGTAGCGCCAGCAATTCATGCCAATACTCATCAACTGGATGCTCAAGTTGCGGCAGTGAAATCCACTCATGCGGACAACTTATTTCTGGTTGCTTCTGGAGCCTGCGAAGCAGTTTCATTACTACATATCCAAGCGACTATCGAACGCGACTTGCAAAATTGGCTGTGAATTCAACGCCGCTTCACGCCGGTTCCAGCAGTATTCAAAATGACATCACGTTGGATTACCTCACGCTTGATGACGACAACGGAAATCTGGGAGATGGAAGCCCGAATTACTCGGCTATTAGCAATGCGTTCTCTGCCCACGGTCTTCTGCCGCCAGCGCTTGCGTTGTTCACCATATCTCTTCCAAATGGTGGTCCAACAACCGTCGATCCAAGCGGCGGAACAACAATGAGCGTGTCTATTGTTCCAGTGTCCAGCCAAGTATTGGCAGGCAGCCCAAAACTGTATTACCGCGAAGGTATCTCTGGAACTTTCTCCTCTGTTGCATTAACAAGTAATGGTGGCACTAATTACACCGCCACATTCCCCGCTGGTGGTTGCAATACCACGGTGCAGTATTACATAGAGGCCAAGTCCACAGGTGGGACGGCGCTCGTTCTACCAACCACGGCTCCAACCACAAATTACTCCACCACTTCGGTGCTCTCATCGGTTGTTGCTTTACTTGAAACCTTTGATGGAACCACTACCGCATTCACCGTTGGCGCTGCTGGCGACACCGCCACCGCGGGCATTTGGATTCGTTCAAACACCGCCAGTGGTTGTGGTGCCACGCCTGCGGCGTACAGCGGTTCCAAAGCCTTTCTTACTGGTAGTGGAAGTTGCAACGATGTTGACAATGGAAGGACTACATTGTTGTCACCATCCTTTAGTGGAATTGGTTCCGATGAGGTGTATGTCAAGTTCGCTTTGTACATGAGCTACAACAGCGCCACCCCGACAGATGATCCACTTGAAGCCTATTTATCAAATGATGGCGGTGTGACGTGGGTATTAGTGGGTTCCTATTCAACAGGTCAAGCATGGAATCTGAAGACCATCAAAGTGAAAGATTTCTTGACCGTATCTACGGATATGAAGGTCAAGTTTGTTGCCCAAGATAATGGCACGGACAATGTTGTTGAAGCTGCCATTGACTCATTCTCGGTCACCAAAATTACTTGCTTCGAAGCGCTCTTTGGCGATCTAGACGGAAGCGGCACCCGTGATAGCGGCGACGTTGCGCTTCTGTTGGTCGACTTCGGCGCTTGCCCTGGGTGCCCTGGCGATCTAGATGGAAGTGGTGAAATTGACTCGGCAGATACCGCTTTGTTGTTCTTGAATTTCGACTGATCCTGACGAATTTGAAATAAGAAATCCACGCGGGCGATGTCCAATGGGCGTCGCCCGCTTTCTTTGAAGCGGGCTTCTGAAAGTATTTTTTTCGCTAAACTCTTCGTCCCGCGAAATCGGGAATTGGCCCTGGTGGCGAAATTGGCAGACGCGCCAGCTTGAGGTGCTGGTGGGAGCAATCCCTTGGAGGTTCGAGTCCTCTCCTGGGCATTTGGTTTGTGTTTGAGTTGGTCTTTGGCTTGCGGATACGGAGCGCGATATGAGCGACACGGTGACACACACAATTTCTGTGACCGACGCTCGCAACGCCTCGCTGCGTATCAATGAAACTTTTTTCTCCATTCAAGGCGAAAGCACATTCGCGGGCAGGCCGTGTTTTTTTATTCGCCTCACAGGTTGCCCATTGCGATGCGCTTGGTGCGACACTAGTTACGCGTTTCGGGAAGGCGCGCCGCGCACGGTTGTTTCGTTGATCGCGGAAGCCTTGGCATCACGCTGCGACTTGGTTGAAGTCACCGGCGGCGAGCCGTTGGCGCAAGCGGCGTGCGTTGATTTAGTGCGCGCATTGTGCGACGCCGGCCTGACCACGCTTATAGAAACTTCCGGCGCGCTTGATATTTCCCCGCTCGACGCGCGCTGCATTCGCATTATGGATTTGAAGTGCCCCGCCAGTGGCGAGTGCGGGCGCAACTTGTGGAGCAATCTTGATCACCTGAAGCCACATGACGAAATTAAATTTGTCATCGCTGATCGCGGCGATTATGAATGGGCCAAAGACATCATGATCAAGCACGCGCTGGGCGCGAAAGTGAATTGCGTCTTGATGAGCGCGGCGTGGACGCAGGCAAAAAACGCTGATATTGCGGGGTGCGCAGGGCTGGATCCAAAGTCCCTCGCCGAGTGGATTTTGGCCGACGCCCTGCCCGTGCGCATGCAAACGCAATTGCACAAATTAATTTGGCATCCGTCCACGCGCGGAGTTTGAAACTGATTTGATGTGGAATTTAATTTCACCACAACGGTGATATTGTTTGGTTCAATACATCGCCGCAGTGATTTAGTAAATCCAACCTTCAATCGTGGCCGTCGCGGGTGGAATCCACTGCAGTGGTTCAGTTAGAAGAATCATGGCGTCAAGCAAGTCGCCCTCCTCATCATCGATGGCTTCTTGACCCATGCGATCTGGAATGCGCAAGTGCTCATGATCAAGCGTGCGCACCAAGCGCTCGCGCAATTGACGCGGCGGAATACCGGCGCCCTTGTAGCCGTGATCGGGCATGCCGGAAAATTTCAGAATGCTCGCGGGGCAACCTTCGCACACGGTGACTTGGTTTTTGGGGTGACCGTTATGCACGGGCTCAATGCGAATGCCAGCATCAGCAAGTGGCTTGAGCACTTCGGCGATCAAGGTCCATGTCTGCTTGAAGATGCGCAAGTTCATTGGCGCCATGGGTGTGCGGAAAAGTTGGTCGCAGATGCGCTTAGGTTCTTGACGCGACACTTTGCGAATGGCGGTGCGCCACAAGCGCGGATCTTTGAATGATTCCATCCATGTGACCATGCCGCTCCATGTAGGCGCGACATCAAATTGGCGCAGTGATTCCAAGGCAAGACCAAATGGCGCGTCGATGCGGAACATGTGTGGCTGACCGTCCTTGGCGCATTCAAGAATGTGGCGCAGCAAACTGTTGCGGTCCATGCGACCCTTGTAGCGAATGGGGTCGTGACGCTTGAGCAAGTCGCGCTCCACCACGCGTATTTTGGCGGCGCCGCCAGAGGAAGCGCCGGAGAAATCTATGCCGTGCAAAATCATGTGTTCACCGATTTCAATTTCGACCGCACTGAGATTGTGCCTTGCCGCATGGGCAGCAGCCGCCCATGTTTTGGACAGGCGATGCGGAGACGTTGGCGCCCGCTACAGCAAACACACTGTGGCGTCGC
>CANJIC010000141.1 GCA_947474205.1 Planctomycetaceae bacterium
GGATTCATCAACATCACTCGACAAGACCTAGGCCTTGATCCTCGTTAGGAGCTGAATATGAAAAAATATCTATCCGTATCCATCCTTGCTCTGCTTGTTTCAACAACCAATACATTGGCGGAGGGCTTTGGAAATATTTTCTTTGTGACCATGGAGACCTCGGTGGATGGTACGAGCCATATTGAGTGGATTGGAAGCAGCATGATCTGGCTTTTAATTTTGTTGAGCGTGGTAAATGTTTCCTTGATCTCCACTTTATGGGCGCGCAATAAGCGACGGCGAATTTTGCCCGAGCAATTCGCGGCGGAAATGGAGCGGTTGCTTGAAGGTGGTGAGCATTTGGAGGTGGTTGAATTGTCCGCCGCCGAGACCAGTGACTACAGCAAAATTTTAAGCGCCGCATTGCGACAAGCCCATGCGGGACACTCCAGCATGTTGCGCGCCGCAGAACAAACAGGCGAAGAGGTTGCGGTTAAAAGATTTCGCACCCTTGAAGCCTTGAATGTGCTAGGTCAAGTCAGCCCAATGATTGGCCTGTTTGGCACTGTATACGGCATGATTGTGGCATTTCAGGCCATTGCCCACACTGGCGGAACCGCTGACCCCGTGACATTGGCTTCTGGAATTGGCACGGCGTTGGTCACCACATTTTGGGGACTGCTGATTGCTATTCCCGCGTTGACGGCGTACGCCGCCATTCGCAACAATGTGGACGCATCCACGCTTGAATCCGTGCGACGCGTTGAAACATCCATTAGTCGATTTGCCACGCCTCATGCGCGCGGCAACTCAATCACTGGTCAACGCGCAAGTCATGCGGAGTCGTCCACATGAAAAGCGTATTTGCGCGTGGACCAGCCAGGCTTGAGGCGGCCATCACGCCGCTGATTGACATGTCCATGTTGCTGATTGTTTTTTTTGCGCTGGTGTCTCAAATTGGAATCTCGGATTTTGTAAAAATGAATTTGCCCACTCCCGCTCCCAGCGCCGCCGCCCCGCCGCGCAATGAACCGCGACTTGTCATGAACGCCATCACGGATGACAAAAGCCGTGTCACGGCTTGGCGATTCTCCAGCATGGATTTCACCGCCGATCCAGCAGGGATTGCAAGTTTAAGCGCCGCGGTGGCCGCGGTTGTTCGAGAGACACCCACTATTGAATTGCATTTGCGCGCCGACGCCAATGTGCAATTTGCAGATATTTCCCCTGTTTTAGAGCAAGTTGGCAAGGCGGCCACCAACGCGGTTCCGGGCCACCCTGTGAAGTTGCGACTAGCGGTTCAACCAGAGTCCAAAGGTGGCTGAGGCGGTTTCCATAGCGGCGGCACTTGATCTTTTAGCGCGCGGCGTGGGCCCCGCAGATTCAGGGCCAACAGCGGATGACGCGCCTGTGGCCAAACGTGCGGCGCGGCGCGCCCGCCGGGGCATTTCGCTAAATCTAACTCCAATGATTGATGTGACATTTCTTCTGCTGGTCTTTTTTGTATGCACCACCAAGACTCTTGATCGTGAAGAATTATTGCGAACAGACTTGAGCCAACGCGGAAGCGCGGTTGTGAATCCAACCGCTCTTGCGTTGGATGAGCCTCCGCTTCGTATTGAATTGTTGCGCCAAGACAACCACACCGTGATCAAGGTGCTCGCACCAATGTCGCAGCCCGATTCATTCGAGCAACTCACGGCGCTCTTCAATTCCAAACGCTATTCAACTGAGAATCCAAGCGGATTATTTCCCAGCGACCACCCCATTGAATTGGCTCCGGCCAAGGACGTGCCGTGGAATGACGCCGTGTCCGCCTTCAACGGATTGGTTCGCGCGGGCTACCAACAAATTCACTTCGCGGGGCCGCGATGAAATCGGTAAAATACGCATTTATGCCTTTTTTTATTGTTGTTCTAGCGCATGCCAGTCCGCAAGACACCGCCGCGCAGAAGTCGGATATGCCATTGCAGACCGCCAGTGATTCAGCCGCGACAGCGCTTGAGAGCATTGCAAATTTAAAACAGCGGGTCAAACTAGCGCCGACAGCGACCACGCAACGCACCGCCGCTCTTGAGCTTCTTTCCGTACGCCGAGGTCTTCTTGCCGCCAACAAAAATGATTGTCGCTGGCCAATCTGGTTGGCGGATCATGCGGAAGATTGCTTCACAGTGGCGCTTCCCGCTGGCGATGATGTGGATTGCGCGCTCTTTGGAGTGGCTGGACCAGAAACACGCCGACGCGTCCGTGAGCTCTCACGTGAAATGTTGCTTGCCGCGGAGGACGCCGACGCTTCGGCGATCATGATCATCGCGCGCAAAGGACCCGATCGACCCACCCCACAATTGATCGCGCAACTTGAGCAAGTGGAGCGCGCTCGAAGAATTCCATTGTTGAGATCGCTGGCTGAAATATTGAACACCGAAACCGCAGAGTTCGACGCGCCAAAGCGTCGAGCCATGGCGGAAACAGCTCTCGCGCGACTTGACGCGCTTGTCACAGAACTTGACGACCGCACTACAAGCATTGTGAGCCGCTACGGCGGCTTGGCCGCGGCTCGTCTTGGGGATGATCAGCGGGCCAATCAATACCTGGCGCTTTCACGGCAAAAAGCTGGAAATGATGAGGCCTTGACCACGCTCGCGGATTTGGCGTCCTTGCGCGCCGCGGGCCTGCTTCGCGGTCCCACTCAAGCCGCTGATGCGGCGATTGTTCTAGAAGGCTCCGGATCCATCGCTCGCCAACTTGCCATTGCGGAGTTGCTATGTCGTTTGCGCAAGCAAGCTTTGGGTGACTTGGGTGACAATATTCAAACGACACAACGTGCTTGGACCGCGCCTTTGGTGGATGTGATTCGCCGTAGCCCAACAAAAGATATTTCTTTGACGCGCGATGCCGTGCTTGCCAAACTCGCTTCAATCGAGCGCGACGGTACGCCTCTACCAGATCGCGACCCAATGTGCGTGATCGCCTCAGTGGATCAAGCTATTGATCGTAGTGAATCCCCCAACGATAAAATTTCTATTCTGGTGGCGCTGACCACTGATCCCACCGTGCTTAGCACAATTCAAGCCGCGGCTTTGCGAACATTAACGCGCATGGATCTAGCCGCTGATCACTGGAGTGACGCCGCGGATCGTTCCATTCGGTTGGCGAATGAACATGCAGCTGACGCTTCAAGCCCAGCCGCGATTGCGCTTGCCATTCGGATCAGTCGCGAACTAGACAAGGGAGTTGATGGACAAGACATAATGGCTCGAAATCGCTTGGAAAAGGCTGTGCAATTGGGCTCTACTCAATTCCCAGATCATCCGGAATTTGGCGTATGGCAACTGGAGCGACAAGTCTTGGCCACCGAAGCATTGGCAGATCAACGAACGTGCGTGCTGGAAAATATCACGCCGACAATAGTGGTCACCCAAGACTCCGCCACCGTCAAGGAGTTGCGCGATCGTTTGAATGCCGCGCAAGCATGGATTGAATCCGAGAAAGGTAATTCACAAGCGGCGCTTGATTGCTTGGCGCGCAGCAATGGCGACTCGCTTGGTCCAACAGCGACGGCTCGACGATTGTCCGCAAAGATTTCCGCCACCTCCGCGCTTGCCAAGGATATCTCCACAGATTCCGAGCTCATTGCCGCCAACAAAAAAAATCCAGAGTTAATCGCTGGTCTGACGGCGCGTCACTTGCGCGCCTTGATGAAAGGTGATCGATGGCCTGCTTCGCTGCCTGTGTTGAATCCAACTCTTTGCGCCTCGGCGGTATCGCTTATGAAGACGCTCTCCATGAGCAACTCAGCGGACGCGGTCGCCTGGCTTGATGTGGCAGATTTACTGCGTTTTGCAGGCGAATTTGTGCAGTCACAAACCGCATACGAAAAATCACTGGCGTTGAAACCAAATTCCAAAGAGGCCTTATTGGGAAAAGCGGAATGCGAATTTGCCAAGCACAATGACGCGTCGCTTGGAGAAGCCATGTCTATTTATAAACAATTGCTTGCGGGTCAAGAGTATGAACCCAACCCCACGCAACGCGATCAAGCGTGGTGGTTGTGCCAATTGCGTCAACTGGAAATTTTGCGCGCCGCCAATCGCTGGGATGGACGCGCGACAATGCGTTTGGCCCGTTTGAAAGCGCTTGATGAATCGCTGAGCTCGCAAGAATTTGCGAATGCCTTCGCCAAAGCCGCCACTCCATAAGCCAGCGCAAGCGCCGCAATATCAATCGTGCTTGGACATGGTCGATGTGTTCGCGCCAGTCATAGACAATAATGTCGTAACCACCTGCGCCAATGGCACCACTTGCTGGGCACCGCCATCCAAATTCTTAATCGCGACCGCGCCCTCGGCCATTTCAGCGCCCAGAATGAGCGCGGTCCGCGCGCGGCACTTGCCCGCTTCACTAAGCAATTTGCCCACGTTTTTCGTGGCTTTCCACGAGTGGCGCGCGTGCAAACCGGCGCGTCGAATTTGCATGACTAACTTGGGTAATTCCTTTTCGCAAGCGTCGCTTCCATCTGAGATTAAAAACACATCGGGCCGCGGCAACAATTGCGCGCCATCTTTGGGCAGCAATCCTTTGTCAGCCAACACAAGTCCCAGCACGACATCGCCCATTCCAAAACCAATCGCCGGCATTTTTGGTCCGCCGAATAATTCAACAAGCCCGTCATAGCGACCGCCACCAGCGATGGCGCGCTCCTTGCCCGCGCACTCGTGCACTTCAAATACGGTGCCGGTGTAATAGGCAAGTCCGCGCACAATTCCAAAATCCCATTGGCACCAATCCGACAAGCCAAGTGAATTTAATTTCTCGGACAACTCGGCCAGCGGCGCAAGCACATCCGCGTCCACGCCAAGCGACGCGGCGACTTCATTCATGCTGGCCGTCACCGGAAGTTTGGTTGCCGCAATTGCGGCGAATCTTTTCTGTGCCGCATCATCAAGTCCCAGCTTCAGCGCGCGTGTTTGAAATTCCTCAGGCGACAATTTGTCGCGTCGATCAAGCAATTCAAAGGCTTCGCCAATGTGATCGCCGGCCACGCCCGCCGCAGCCAACACCGCCGCGCTTGCGCCACGATGCGCCACGCGAAATCGCACATCCGTGGGCTTTAAACCAAGCCTTTCAAGAGCCAATGCGGCGCACGCGATCACATCGCAATCAGCCGCCGCGCCTTCGCTGCCAAGCAAGTCCACGTTCCATTGCACAAACTCGCGCAACCTTCCACGCTGCGGACGCTCCGCGCGAAAGTGCAGCGGAATAGCGAACCACTTGGTTGGCACGGACAATGTTCCCGCGCGCGCGGCAGCCATGCGCGCCAATGTTGGCGTGAACTCGGGGCGCAACGCGTAATCATCGCTGCCACCAGCTCGGCGAAATGAAAAAAGTTCGCTGACAATTCCTGGACCGCTCTTGGCGGTGAACAAGGACAAATGCTCAAAGGTGGGACCTTCGATCTCATCAAAGCCACAATCCACGCTGGCTTTGCGCCAAATATTTTCCACATGGCGACGCAGCGCCATTTGATCTGGATAGAAGTCGCGCGTTCCCTTTGGACTTTGAAAGGCTGCCATAGTTTGAGATAGTAGGGAATCCGCAACGACAGTGAGTTGCCTTCTTTGCAACGTGCCCGCGCCCATGCTTCAGCGCGCGGAATTCACTTCAACCAATGACTGGCGATGCGTTTCGGGCAGCGTGAAAAGCGTCCAAAGGCTCACCAATAAACCCACCATTAAATAGGTCAC
>CANJIC010000142.1 GCA_947474205.1 Planctomycetaceae bacterium
AAATTTCCGGCGCTTGCGGATTTGGATTCCATCGCCGCGCAAAGCGCCAAAGGCGATCAACTTGCGCAAGTCTTTTTGCTCTCTGAAAAAGAAGGAATTGTTGGGCGCTCCAGCGCTGGCCCCGACGGCATCGCGTTTCCCAAGGCAATTCCGCTTCCAGCTGGTAGTTCGCCCGTCACCATGAATTTGCTGGACTTCAACGGCACCAACACGTTGGCGGTGCTCACCAAGGATGGACGCAACTATCAACTGCTTTTACTTCCAGCGACTGGTGAACAATCTATGGACACAAAAAATCACCGCAGCGTTAATTTGGGAACTCTGACGCGTGGCCCTGAAACTATTTTAAGTTTGGACGCCGACCACGACGGTCACACCGATCTTTTGGTGTTCACGCCCGACAAGCCCATGATCATGGTGCGCGACGGCGTGGACAAAGATGGCAAACCAGAATTGAAGGTGATGGAGAGCAAGGACATGGGCCAATTTGGTTTGGTACAAGCCGCCAACGGTCGCAACACATCTACTTTGGATTTGCTTGGAGATGGAAAGAGCGAGCTGCTGGTTGCGGATCGCAATTATGTGCGCGCGTTGACCTACAACGCTACGCCACCTGCGGGCACCAGTCCGGGTTGGCAAGTGGTTGCGCAAATCAACGCCGAAGCCTCCGACGCCAAACTCACCAGCATCGCCATCATGGGCGACAAGATTGTGGCGGGCGACCGCGAGAATGGCCGGCTTGTTGTGTTCTCTAAAAATAAAGACAAGAATGACAAGCCCGTGTGGAAACAAAGCGAGGCGATTGAAGTTCCAGGTTTCAAGTTCAATCAAATTTTCGCCGGCCGTCTTGGCGGGGACGACAATGATATGATTCTTGCGATTGGCGACTCCAGTTTTGCGGTGGTTCGACTGCAAGGCGAGCGTTGGCGTTTGGAGGAAGTGGCCACTTGGAAAAGCGATGAAACACGGCGCGTAGAGCATGAATTTATCATTGGCGATTTGAATGGCGACGGATTTGTGGACGTCACCGCGCTTGATGCGGCCGAACAAATGGCGGAGATTTTGACATTTAGTCAATCTGGAAAGTTGCGCTATGGCACGGCCTTTGAAGTGTTTGAAACCAAGATGTTCGCGGGCGGCGAGCCCAAGGAGTTTGAACCCAACATGGGCTTGGTGACGGACATCACGGGCGACGGCAAAGACGACTTGGTGTTGATGGCGCATGATCGCGTGTTGATTTATCCGCAGCAGACCAAGCCAAGCGCGACGCCAATTCCAGATGCGCCCGCAAAAAAGTCCGTGGCAATTCCCGCGGCGGCTGGAAAACCTGCGACTGGCGCGGCGGCGCAACCTTCGGCAAGCAAACCCGCTGGCAAGTGATATGCGCTTGCTGTTGTGGCATTCATAGTCCGCGCCAAGAAATTTAGTGAGCAATGTTGCGACGCATTTTGTGCGGTGCTTTGTGCGCCGAACATTGCGCGGGTCTTTGTGCCAAATATTGCGCGGGGCATTTTGCGCGGCGGATTTATTCTTAGTCGTGACTTACGCGTAACTGTGTAAGCCAGTGATGATAAAGTTGATCACGTACCAATTGAACAACATTACGCCCGCGCCAATGATGGCCAACACCGCGGTCCACAGACCCTTGTCTTTGCTACGCCAACGCGTGTGAATAAGAAGCGCGAACACAACAAAGGTGTTGAGCGCGAATACTTCTTTGGGGTCCCAACCCCACGGTCGTCCCCAACTGTGATCGGCCCAAATTGCGCCCATGGCAATGCCCGACCACAACAACACAAATGAAAGTTCCATCAGCGTCATGGTGACGCCGTCCAAAATTTCACCAACACGATTTGCGCGTATTTCAGCGGCGGGAACCGCTGAATTCATAAGTGACATCATTTCACCCGCGCCACCAATGCGGGCATATGTAGCCGCGCCGCCGCGCCATCGCCACACTAAATACAACGCCGCACTGACCGCGGCCATAAAGATAAGCGCGTAACTAAAGATGACAACGTTGGTGTGTATGTAGAGCCAGATATCGTTGAGCACTGGCGTCATGTTTGAGATTGCGGGATTCAACTGCACCGGAGCCAACGCGCATGCCATGAGTGCCGTCATGCTGGTCACCGCCGCGCCCAGCGCGAATAGTCCGCTGACGGCGGTTCGGCGCAAAATAATTTCCACAACAATGGCCAAGCACGAACCAAACCACGCGCTTGTGGTCACGGCTTCAAACATGTTGGAGTTGGGCCAGCGATCGCTGATGTACCAGCGCAACAACAGCGCCGCAGTTTGCAGAATGAAGGCCGCGGCGAACACCACCATTCCCGCGCGCCGCGCCCACGGCCATTTCCAAGACACACCTAAAAGCAGCAACGCCACGCTGCCAAAAAACACAAACCATGTCCATGTCATTTGTCCCGTGCGGAAATACCAACTCTCCCACCACAATCTCTGGTGTGACGGATATGCCGCCGCGTCAATGTTGGCCGCCGCGGTCGCCAAGTTTTTCGCGGCTGCATTCACGCCCTTCGCGTCGCCGGCACGCCATGCAAGTTGCAATTGTTCCCACGGCGCGCTTGTTGCGCCCGTGGCGTCATCCAGCGTTTGCCACTGACTTGAAGGCAATGTATTGGCTTGAATTGCCCTGTTTTGTGCTGTATTTGCAGCGATAGACCCCCCACTTGATGAGGCAGTGACTGGCGCGCTTGCGAGTGGTGTTGGAGGAACAGCTCGCAGACGCGCGCGAATTTGATCGGACTGCATCAGCGCAATGGCGCCGCGCATTTGATCGGCTTGCTTTGAAGTGCGAATTAAATCGCTAGAGAGTTGGCGCATCAGTGGCGCGACGCTGATTTGCCAAGTGCCCATATCCTCGCCCTTCTCGTTCTTCTGATCCAACCACAGCAGCGAGCGTGAAATCATTCCATGCGATTGAAATCCACGCATGCGCTCTTGAAGCGATGGATCACTTTGCAACAGCGCTTGGGCTAGGCGCGCGCGAACCTCTGCGTTCTTCACGCGGATGACATCGGCGTCTTGATACGCCTCTGGTCGAATGGCCAAGTCAAGCACTGTGAACAAGGGCGGCTGCGCGCCAATTTTTGTGCCGAAGGAAATATCCTGCATGTAGCCAAACGAAAAACTGCCAAGACTTTTAATGCGACCCTCGCTCATAATGGCAAGCCCTTCAAGCGGCACAAGATCCACTTGGCGAGCGAAGGCGTCGTTGGTGATGGCGTCGCCTTGACTCATCAACGCAACATCATCGGCCGCAACCGACTGGGTAGTACGGCTTGCTAAAATTTCCTGCGCGCTGGCGTTTCGGTTGCCCATACACAACACCGTGCTCATCATGAGCAGCAGCGCGGTCAATGCGGAGGGTGAATGCAGCCTGATTTGCGCGGCATTTTTGGTTTTTTCAATCGCGCGGCGCTTGATCACGGGCTTCACATAGAACGCATAGCACATTCCAATGGCGGCCAAAATTGCGCCCGTAAGTTGCAGCCACACTCCCTCGCGCGTTCCCACGCCAAGCACTGTGAAATTTAAACCCGCGCTCGCGGGCAAGCCTTCTTGGCCAGCGTCCGGCGGATCCCACTGCGCCTGAAAAAACCAAAGTCCATCATGTTCAATGGGTTGATTCACGCTGACCGCTTGCGGCGCGCTCCACGTTCCATCGGCCTTGCCAAAACGAAGTTGACTTGTGTAGTCGCGAATAGTTGATGTCTGGCCAGTGAAGCCGCCCACATGTGAAGTGAGCGTGAATGTTTCAAGCGCCACAGCACTGGGCAGCGGCAAGCGCCTGCGGGAAAATAAAATCTCGGCTTCGGATCCATCGGCAAGACGAATGCGCGTGGGTTGAAACAAGCGGCCGCGAAGAACATCTTCTGGGCGATCAAACGCATAGTCGTGGAAGCGCAGCCATTTGGTTTCGCCGTCGTTGGTTCCAATGCGCGCCATGGATGAGCGCTCGCCAACATCTTTCACGCGCTGATTCATAGGAACAATAATTGGTCGAACTTCCTGCACCGCGCGTGGCAAATATTCAAGCACGCGCAGAGTGGTGCCCTCGCTTACTACAAGCGGTTGACCAACGGCAATCGGACGAACTTGCGTTTCATTTGTGATAGCCATCACCGCGGTCAACTGCGCGGGGTCCGGGCCCGCGATCAAAGTGATGGGAATGCGCCCAATTCCAGGCAAATATCGCGCGCCAAGTTCAGGCGCCATGCTCATAGGCGCGGAGCGTGGATCGGGATTGTCGCCGGCATTCATGTCGCGGTTGAGCGCTGGATCATTGAATATCCAGCGGCGAAACTGGCCATGCGGCGTCTTCATGTCGACAATCGCCACGCTCACTTCGCCGCCTGAAAGAGCCATATCGTCCTGCGCGCCGGCCACTTTAAAACCGTAGCCGCGCTCCACTGGACCAATAGGAATGAAACCATCCGCGCCCGGCTTGGCGGCCAAGTCCAGAAGAATGTCGCCCGCACCATCAAGCGTGAATTGCACGCGCGCTTCATGCGAGCACTCGGCCAGCATGGCGGCGGAATCCACAAAGCGAAAGCGAATTAAGTCGCCTTCAGAAGTGCGCGCGCGCGGATCGAACGCCGCAAGCGTGAAGTCACGAATAGTTCCAGTGCTAGATTCAACACGAACACGCATTGCGGGATTCAACGGACTGTCAACGGCGCCGCGCGCTATGCGACTTTGCTCCACGGCGTAGCGCAGGTACCCAGTGGCGCTGAATGTGATATCTGGAAAGGGATCGTTAGCTGCGACTGCGGGAATGGCGACTTCGATTGGATCAATAGGTTGATCCGCGGCGGCAGAAAAAATGTGCGAGCGATCGGAAATGTAATCGTTATAAAATGGAAGGCCGTTGATGGGCCGCTCACACCACGCTGTGTCGCCAGGCTTGCGCACATACAAGGCCCATGATTTTTCCAAATCGTTTTTAAGATAGAACCAATGTTGACTGGCGTACTCCACGCGCGCGCCAAACAGTGGCTCCACAATGGCGCTGCCCTTGGCTTTCACAGCTCTTTCCACGGGTTTTTGCTCATTTCCAGTGAACAGCAAATCCTCCGCAAGGTCGGGCCGACCGGCGATCACTTGGCGAATAAATTTCTGGCGCGGTCCATCCACAATCAGCATGATGCTGTAGGCGCTCTCACCCAACGCGTCCGCCGTTTGCATTTTCCAGTTGGGATCAATAGACGCCACTTGCACAGACCACTTCTCCGCGCCCACTTGAAGTTGTGTTTGATTGCCTGGCGACGCCAGAATTTTTCCAACGCCCTTACTGGCGCCATCGCTGGAAGTGATTTCCAAAAGCACTTCGCGCCGCGACACTGGCGCGTCCCCCTCGACCTTGGTTGAAAAATACCACAGACTTCCCGCGATCAATGTGAGAATGCCACAGTGAATCATCCACACGCCAAAGTTCACTGGTCGAAATGGAATTCGCCGCAGCGTGGTCCACGTGATGTTGGCGGCGATCAACAACATCAACGTAAGAAATGGCCACCAATGAAACCACTCGAACTCCGTCAACTCAAACGGACGCCACTGTCGCAACATGGCATAGCGCC
>CANJIC010000143.1 GCA_947474205.1 Planctomycetaceae bacterium
AAGACCCGCTCGACTCGTGGCCGCAAGTCCGGCGGAATTCTTGGCCACGCCTTCCACTTCGCTCATGGTGTTCACCAACTCATTTCCAGTCACGGTAATTTGACGCACCGCCGCGGCAATTTCCGTTGTGGACGCGCCGAAGTGGTGAATGGTGGTCTCTTGTTGCTTGCTTGTGGCGTACATTTCCACCGCGGTGCCGCCAAGTGAATCAGTGGCGTTCTTCACGCCACCCAACACGGAGGCGATCTTGTCCACAAAGTGATCTATGTGGCGCGCCAAAATGCCAACTTCATCCTTGGATTGAATATTCAGGCGCACGGTTAAATCCGCGTCGGCCTCTGCCATGCTTTGCATTCGATTGGTGACCGCGGCAAGCGCCTGCAACACGCCTTTCAAAATGACTGCGCCAATGATTGCCATCAAACTAAGAACGACCGCCGCAATAATAATTCCCATCACCCTTCCGTACTCAACAGCCTCCCGCGCTTCTGTTTCATGCTGCTTAACTTGCGCTTCGGCGGCGGCAACGGCTTTTAAAATAGCTGATCGATGCGCTTCATACAGTGGATTAAGTTGATCCATGGTTATGGCTGAAGCCGTCGCATGGTCGCCGCGATCAATCGCGACCTTCCAGTCACCGTGGATAATTTGAAAAAAGCTTTCCGCGGGGCGATATGAATCTTGCAGCAATTCACGCGCCACAACGCCTTCGTTGCCCACCGCATTCAGCGACATTTCTTGCGTCCATGCGGCGTGGCCATCCCGGTATTGCTTTTCCAAATTCTGCAGTTCAGTGTTCAGATCCTTCAATGCCTCGGGCGTTTTCGCTCCGTTCATTTGGCACACCACCAGATAGGGTTCGACAATAAATTGCGAGGGCGGAAGAATGTCTGCAATCAGATCTTTATCACCCGCAAGCTGTTTATAAATGGGGCCGTTCACCATGACCTTGGTAATATTTATGTGCCCGACCCAAAAAAGCGCCACAAATCCCAGCACAACAATTATTCCAATCACTGCAAATCTGCTACGAAATGTCATAATTTCATTCTAACCAAATAAGATATGGATTATTTGGGTGGCACTGGCGCTGATTGACTACCTGATTGAGTCGTTGTTTCAAGCGTGGTCCTTGATGATTGCTTGGGCGCAGTATTTGGTTGTGGAGTATCGGATTTCGCTGTATCTGCAGGAATGGTTTTGGCGGCAGTCGGCATTTTTGCCAACACACTTTTGGCGAATGGCGATGTTAAAAATTCTTTTTGTCTTCGCCCCTCGTAACGGACCCAATTTCGTTCAAGGCGCGCGACTGGACCGAAGATCGCCTCGAAATTTTTCTGGCGATCTTGCGCTACAGCAAATGAACCATCGCGCAAAGATTCCAAATACAACCTGAGTTCCGTGGGACGCTCCCGTAATAGCCAATTCGTCAGCGCGTAGGCTTGCGCGTAGAAAAACCCCACCGCTTCATTTGAATTTGTTTCATCAGTGAAGTGGTCTTGCGTCAGCACATTTTGCAATGGAATAATCATGTCTTTATCGCACGCCAATTGAAACGAATCTCGCCTGCGCCAATTGTCAACTTGAAATCCAAAATGAATATCGGTTCGTTCCGTTTCAAAATTAGTGGCCAATCCCTCTGCAAGCCACAGTGGATAGGAAGCGCCACTGCGCTGGACATCGGTGTGGAAAAAAAGTTGATGCGCGGCTTCATGCACCGCGGTGCTCACAAACGTACCAGCGACCAAATCATTGATGCGGTCATGTTCTGCGGCCAGTTGATTTTTAACGTGGGCCAAATCCACATTGGGGCGCAGGGCGTGGCCAGCGGCTTGCTGTGATTGCTCCACCTGTTGCACCTTTCGTTGTTGCGAGTCAAGTTGCCGTACAACTTTCTGAACATCCTCACCACTTTCGGATTTATAAAACACAAGCCGATCAGTGAGTGGACTGTAATACCCCACCGCCCATGACTTATTTACTTTGTCATATTTTGAGGCAAATTCGTTGTAATCACGTTGCTCTCGAAACACAACGGCGACCAGTTTGTGGCGCAAAGGCCTAGGTTTCCAGCCCAGCGTGTTACAAACTTCAATATATTTCACAAAGGTCGCTTCAAGCAAAGTTCCCACCATGGTTACATCAATGGGCGACGCGTCCGACAAAATCACATAGTGCTCAATATCACTTTGGCTTAGACGAGGCAGTATTTTTTTTGTTTCTGCCAACACTGTGGAATCAGAGGGCGGAGATTGTTGCTTGGTCAAATTGGCGTCGACCACTGGATTTGCTTGTGGAAGTGGGATCAAGGTTGTCGTAGTGGCCTTGGATGCATCCTGCTCCGCTACGCGAGCATTCAGAGAATTACTTCCCAAAGACAAGGAAAAAAATAGGCAGGTCAATAGCGTGAACGTTGTTGGTTTCATTTCCATCCATGTCCGTATACACGCCAAGTCTTTTGGTTTATTCATTTCATCGTCAATCATTTTTAAAAAATTATCAATTGAATGATGTAAGAATACGATAGTTGAAAGTTCAAGGCGGTCAGAAATACAAGCGCTCCACCACCTTGTTGGACACGGTATGCAAACTGCATATTGCCCATGATTTGGCTTGAAAACGAATGTTGAACCCGCACTAGTCTGAAATCCAAACCCGCCCTACGATACGAAACCTATGGGCATTGAAACAGCATTACCAAGCGACAGCATTCTGACCACGCAACTTCAACGAGTGGTGAATTGGTCGCGTCGATCAAGCGTGTGGCCGCTTCCATTTGCCACGGCGTGTTGCGGCATTGAACTTATGGCCACCGCGTGCAGCCGCTTTGATTTGTCGCGCTTCGGCGCGGAGGTGATGCGCTTCAGTCCACGCCAAGCGGATTTGCTGATTGTGGCTGGCCGAGTCAGCGTGAAATGTTTGCCTGTGTTGCAACGCATCTACACGCAAATGACGGAACCCAAGTGGGTTATTTCCATGGGCGCGTGCGCCAGCACTGGCGGGGTGTTTGACACCTACGCCGTGGTGCAAGGAGTCGATCAATTTATTCCCGTTGATGTGTATGTGCCTGGTTGTCCGCCACGGCCCGAAATGTTGATCGAAGGCATCATGGCCATTCAACGCATCATTGATCAGGACAATATTCCGCGCGATCCAGATGGCAAGCGATTGCCGCTGAACATTGCGCTGGCGCCCAACTATCAACCGCGCGGCATGCCTGTTCCGGTGACCGTTGGCTCCACGTGAATTTAAATTCGCGCGATCACTCTTTCGCGCCGAATGTTTGTAACCACACAGCGCTTGCTTGGCCGCAACGAAAAATTGTATTTTTATTCGCCGCTATTGTTGTGGCCGCGATTTCATTTATGTCGTGGCATGGCTTGCAACCCACGCCGCCAATAGCTTCAAATTCCAATGATTTCGCTGGTTTTTCCGCCATTCGAGCGTTGGACGCGGCGCGCTTGGTGTTGGGTGAAGAACCGCGGCCCGTGGGTAGCGCGGCCAACATTGCGGCGGTGGCGCGCCTGAAGGATTATTTCGCGTCGCTGGGGTACGCGCCACAGGAGCAAATTGCCACGGTGAAAATTCCCGGGCGCGGCGAAGTCACGCTGCGGAATATTTTTATTCGCAAAGAGGGACGTACAAATTTGCCCGCCATTCTGTTGGTGTCACACCATGATTCCGTGGCCGTGTCGCCCGGAGGTTCCGACAACGGCATGGGCGTGGCCGTGTGCTTGGACGCGGCGCGCGTGTTGACATTGCAAGAGCCGCCACAGCGCCCCGTGATTATTTTGGTGACGGATGGCGAAGAAGCCGGATTGTTGGGCGCGAAACTGTTCGCGCAAAATCACGCGTGGGCCAACGACATTGGCGCGGTCATCAACATTGACAATCGTGGCGGAGATGGTCCAGCGCAACTTTTTGAAACGGGTCTTCAAGACTTGGCGCTCATCAACGCCATCGCTCCGCGCATCACGCATCCAGTCATGGGTTCGTTCTTTGTGGAAATTTATAGACGCATGCCAAACGGCACCGACCTCAGCGCGTTCTTGGCGCGCGGCAACACTGGGATTAATATCGCATGCACTGGCGCGATTGAGCGCTACCACACCCCCGCCGACACATTTCACGCCGTCAATTTGGCGTCGTTGCAACATCAGGGTGACATGGCCACGCAAGCGTTGGGCGGTTTGTGCGCCATGCCCGCGAATGCGTTTCCGGCAGAAAACGCTGTATTTATAGATGTTTTTGGCCGCTTCGTGTTGGCGTGGTCGGCCAGCAGTGGCGTTGTTCTTTCCATCGCCGCGTTGCTTGGCATTGTTGGATTTGGCGCGCATGTTGCCAGAGCGCGCAGGCAAGTGAATGTGGCCAGTGGCGGCTTATTCACCCGCGACTATTTCAACGGCGCGCTCGCGGTGGCGGTGGTGATGATTGCAAGCATTGCGTTGGTCATTGTTGTGGCGTGGAG
The DNA here is from genome assembly GCA_947474205.1 of Planctomycetaceae bacterium. The sequence continues at coordinate 4,469 of CANJIC010000143.1, forward strand.
CATGGAGCGCGCCGGTTTGTATGGTCGACAATACGCCAGCGCGCTGCTTGAGCAACAAGGAGTTGCGCAAAATGCAAAACCAAATGGCGCAGCGCTATTCGCGGCCGCCTACTGGCCTCCACATGGGCTTGCGCTCTACATCATTCTTGCGTGTGTGTGCGTGCCAATGTCGTGGATTGGCGCGAAGTGGTTTCTGTGCGGTGGCTCTCCATGGAATTGTTGGACGGGCGTTTGGAGCGCGATTGGAATTATAAATCTTGTGGTTTCTATTTTTGCGCCAGGCGCTGGGGCAATTTTGCTTCCAATTATTTTTGGCGCGGCAAGCGCCGCATGGTTGGGCGCTGCCATCTTTGGCATTCAAAGCGGCGCCACCGCGTTCTTGGCGATGGGTGTTCCACTCATCATCGCGGGGGCAATTTATGCTCCGCTTGAAATACTCAGTTGGCCAGATGTTGGGCTTTCTATGCCCATTTTTCGCGGCATTTTAAGCGGTTTGTACGCGGTATTTTTCCTGATGCTCTTCGCCACGCCGCGCGTTAGGCAAAGCACGAACGCCGCCGCGCGGGATGAAGTGAATGCGCAGGAAGCCACGCCAATTACGCCAGCGAATTGACAAACTTTTCTAAGCGCGCGAATCCTTCGCGAATGTTGGCTTCTGAACATGCAAAGCTAATGCGGATATTTTCGCGCGCACACTCTCCAAAATCTTCGCCGGGCACTACGGCCACAAAATGTTCCTCAAGCAAAGCCTCGGCGAACGATTGCGCCGAATCAATCACGCGTCCACTGGAAGTGCGTAAACCCATGCACGCGTGAATTTCGGGGAACGAATAAAAAGCGCCAGTTGATTTGCAGACATTCAACCGTTTGATGTCGCTGAGCAACGTGTACACCAACGCCGCGCGCGCCGCGAATGCTTGGCGCATGGTCTCCACGCTGGCGGCACAATTGGTCAACGCCTCCACCACCGCGGGCATAATGAAACTTGGAATTGAATTGGTCATCTGACCTTGCAACTTAATCAGTTCCTTGGCAAGCACTCCATTCTTTCCAGGCGCCGCGAGATATCCAACGCGCCATCCTG
>CANJIC010000144.1 GCA_947474205.1 Planctomycetaceae bacterium
ATTGCGCTTGAACATTTTCTCTTTGAAGTCCAGGCGAAACATGGCGGCGAAACTTCCGTACGCGCCAAGCACGCGCGACGAATGCGTGCGACGCAGTGCGGGCTTGATGAGATCAACCACGGCGTCGCCCGCGTCCATGTCCACGCCAGCTTGTGCGTAGGTGAGACCAGTTGCAATTTGCGATGCATGCGCGCTGGCCTGGCTCGCTGTTGAAGCATCGCTTGCCGCAACATCAATATTGTTTTTTGCCGCAAAGTCCATGCGCAGATGGTACTGACAGAATCACGCTATCTTTGCGCAATGAGCATTTTGATCGACGCAGCAACACGTGTGATTTGTCAAGGAATTACTGGATCCGCAGGCGCGACCCACACCAAGGGTTGCCTTGATTACGGAACCAAGATGGTTGGCGGCACCACGCCCGGTAAGGGCGGTACCAAGGACGCGAATGGTTTGCCTGTGTTCAACACAGTGGCGCATGCGGTGCGCGAGACCGGCGCCAACGCGACCATGATTTTTGTTCCGCCGCCATTTGCGGCCGACGCAATTCTTGAAGCGGCCGACGCGGGCATTGCGCTGATCTGTTGCATTACCGAAGGCGTTCCCGTGCAAGACATGGTGCGCACGCGCGCCGTGCTTGATGAAACGTATCCGCACATCACGTTGGTTGGACCAAATTGTCCGGGCGTGATTACGCCTGGTCGCTTGAAGCCTGATGGCGGCGGTTATGAAGGCGGATGCAAGATTGGAATTATGCCGGGCTACATTCATTTGCACCGCGCCGATGCCAAGCAACGCAAGGCCGTTGGAATTATTAGTCGCTCCGGCACGCTGACCTATGAGGCCGTGTGGCAATGTTCGCGCATTGGAATTGGTCAGAGCACGTGCGTTGGTATTGGCGGCGATCCGGTGAAGGGTTTGAATTTCATTGAGACGCTTTCCATGTTCAACTGCGATCAAGAGACCGAGGGCGTGATCATGATTGGCGAGATTGGTGGTCAAGATGAAATTGATGCGGCCGAATGGATTCGCGTGAACATGAAGAAGCCAGTGGCGGCGTTTATCGCTGGTCGCACGGCGCCAAAGGGCAAGCGCATGGGACATGCGGGCGCGATTATTGGCGGTGCCAGCGACACAGCGCAGGCCAAGATGGACGCGCTGACCAAGTGCGGCGTGCATGTTGCGCAAAGCCCCGCGGATTTGGGCAGCACCATGGCCAAGGCGCTTGGGTTGCAAGCGGTTTTGGTGTGATTGATCGCCGAAATTTGTAGCAGGCGTGCGCGTGAACGGATTGGCGTGCGTGAACCAGCTTTTTGTTTCATATTTTTGCATACTGCTTGTGAAATTGATGTGTAATTTCCGCGGCAAATTGTTTTTAGGCGGGCGCCTCTCCTATGCTGTGAGAAGTTGACATGAACTATTTGCGAACCACAATTTTTTCCAGCCTGGTGCTTGCGCTGTGCGTTGCGCTTTGTGCGGCGGCGCGCGATGAAGCCAAGCCGCTGTCGCGCATTGCCGTGATTGGCGCCAGCATGAGCGATGGCTTTGGAGTGCGCGTGTCAACCACGCTTCCTGACGGCAAGAAAATTTCAGAGGGCGTGAACTTGTCGGAGTTGGTGAAAGTTGCGTGCAAAGACCCGACGGTGGTGGTGAGCAACTACACAAGCAGTATGTATTTCATGAATCCGGCGCGCACCGCCAAAAGCAGCGCCGCGCGCGCGTTGGGCGACAACGCGCAAGAAATGCCAACGTGCGTATTGGCTGTTGATTGGCTGTTTTGGAATGGCTACGGAGTGAGCAATGTGAGGGGCGAGAAATTGTCTGGTGACACGGAGCGCATGGAGTTGCTTGACAACGCGCTTGCGTGTCTTGAACCAATGTGCACGGCGAACATTCCAATTGTGCTGGGAGATTTTCCAGACATGCACAGCGCGATTGGTGGCGGCATGATTTTAGCGCCCATGGTTCCATCGATTGAATGTTTGGCGGCGCTGAACGCGCGCGTGGTGCAGTGGGCGCTGACTAAGAAGAATGTGTGCGTGGTGTCGCTTTCAAAATTGACCCAGGATCTTTTGCAAAAGAAACCCATTCACGCCGCGGGTCGCGAGTGGGATGCGAAAACACTTGGGCCGTTGTTGCAGAAGGACCGCTTGCATCCAACATTCGCTGGAACCGTGACGGTGTTGGCGGCCACGCTTGACGCACTGGATACGAAGACGGACAACGCCGCGCAGAAATGTTTTGAAATTGATCCAGCCGTGTTGCGCGAACGATTTGTCGCGCAGCTCAAGGCCAGCGCCACCACGTCGCCTGTCAACCCCAACCAACTTCCAGCAGGTACTGCGCCTACCGCACCACCGGCGCAAGTTCCTTGAGCGGTTCCATTAAGTCAAATCAAAGTTGATCGCCATTAGGTTTGGTTGGCCAATTCCTGCAAACTCTTTTTCTGATTTAAGTCTTGTTCTTTCGCTGCCGCCTTCAAAAGCTCGCCGCGCGCGCTGTCCACGCTCATAATTCGGCTTAACGCAGGCATGAGCCGACGCCAATCATTGACGGCCCAGGGCGAACGCACCGCTTTTTGAAATAAAAGAATGGTGTCGCCATCGTTTATTTCAACAAGTTGATCGCCCCACAGTTGCCACAACATGTCGTTGGCGCGCGGGGTTGGTTGGTCAACCATGCGATACGCCGTGAGAAATTGATTCGCATTGCGCTGGCGAAACAAAGGCTCCAATGCGAACGGCGCCACGCGCGGCGCGAATGATTTTGTCGCGCAGAGAGTCCAGAATTGCGTGGCGCTTTTGTCCTCGCCCAGCTGAATCAGTTCGCGCAGCGCGGCGATACTTGCGGTTCCTTCTTTATCTTCCTTGCTTTGCACCAGAAGTTTTTTGCAATTTGCAAGCACCTCTTCTTGACCAGGCACTGGCGGCGGCGGCGCCTTGCGCGCGGACGGCGTAAATGATTTTGGCGCTTGTATCAACATGAATGGATCGCCAAGCGTGGCCACGCGCCACGGCAATGCGAACGGTCCTTCCCATACGCGCGACGCTATTAAATAAGGAACAAAGTTGACGCAGCGCGCTATGATTTCCGCAGGCGGTGAAAATGCGGGCAAATATGGCTCTTGCACGCTGCCAACATAGGCGTACACGCCTGACTCCAACCAACGCCCACCAATACTCGCGTGGGACATGGGCGCGGTCAGCGACCACGAATGAATCATGTGCAACACAAGCGGCTTGGAAAGAATTGGAATATCACCGGGCGCAGCGCGCTCTTTCATTGGCGTCTTGCCCGGCGTTCCAAGTTCAAAGAAATCCGAGTTGCCGGATGAATTCAGGAACAGCACATCACAATCAAATCCATGCGACAGCATTTGCCGCCAGTCAAGTATGTGCGCCGTAGTCCCCGTCCATATTTTTGTGGTGTATCCAGCCTCTGGAAGTTTTTGCGCCAACTCCGTGAATCCATATTTGGCGAAGTCGGCGGATTGATAGCTGTTGAACGCGCCAATGGAATTGCGCGATAAAAATAAACTGCTCATGGCGGCGTAGGCGCAGTATGTTGATGTGCCAAATATGGCGCCGCAAAATGCGTAGCGCGATCCATCCGTATTGCGGCACAACGCGTCGGTCACCGCGACTGGATCGGCGGGATTGATTGCGGGCATTCCTCGCGCGCTTGGCCGCAGCGCGTCCGAAACATTCAGGATTGTTTTTTGCGCCGTGGTTTTACACAGCACTGCGCCATCAAGCGCATCGCCCAGTTGGCCGTAGGACAAACCAGTGGAAACAAAACATTGATCAACCGCTTTCGAAAGTTTGTCAAATTGATCCGCGGCAAGCACGTCGTTGGCGCCACCAAAATTTCCTGGAATAAATACTGGAACAAGTCCGCGACCCGCCGCAAGCGCCACGCCGGCAACCCACGCGGGATCGGATGTATCCATGATGGCGATGCCAGGTGGCGTATAGGTCTGAGCCGTGATGGCCTCAAGCGGAGAGCTTTTGGGAGTGGCCGTGTTCCACGCGCTTGACACCGCATTTTCAATGGCGGCCTTCAACACCGCGGGATCATCCACGTTGGGCGCCTTCTCAACGCGGCGCAAAACTTGCGCGGGCTTGAACGCGCGAATGAATTGCGGGGCAAGTATGTCATCCTCAATCAACACTGGCCAGCGCGCTTCAAGACGCCAGTGGGAAATTTCATCCAGGAATGAAGCTTCATCTTTCACCAACACCACGCGGTCAAGCGTTGGAATTTTTGCCTCCACGCCGGCCACTCGAAGACCAAGTTCAACGCACCATGGATTCTTTGGAGCGGTCTGATTTGCCGCGGTGGGCGAAGTGGTTTGCTGCGTGGCGGCGAACATGACCATGCATGTTGCAATTGCCACGGGCGCCAAGAAATGTCGACCGCATTTCAAATTGTTCGTGCAAGTGGATTTCATAAGAAGGATGATAGAGTCGAGAGTAATTGTGACGACCCGCCCAACCGAACTTGAAGGCATGGATGAACCCGATGCGTCGCAGGCGGACATGGACGCAAGCTTTGAATTTATTCGACGAGTGAACCATCTCGCCGGTGGTTTTTGGGCTTTCAAACACGCTATTCGCGTGGCGTTGCGTGGGCGCGGCCATAGCAGCGAGCCGCTAGAAATTTTGGACGTGGGCACTGGCTGCGCGGATCTTCCCATTGCGATTGTGTCGTGGGCATTGCGCCACAATATTCCCATTCGTGTGACGGCCATTGATCCGCATGCTGGTTCAATTGCGGCGGCGAACGAATGCTTGAGCGCGTACGGCGTCAACGCGCATTTTATTCAGCTTGCGCAGTGCGGCTTGGATGATGTTGCGCAACACTGGCGCAAACGAACATGGGATGTGGTGCACGCTGCCATGATGTTGCACCACTTTCCAGATGATCGCGTTCCCGCGGCGCTTGCAACCATGGGCCGCGCCAGCAGTGGCCTTGTGGTGTGGAATGATTTATGGCGCACGCGTATGAGCGCGGCGATTGTGCACGCACTGACCATGTTCTCTAGCGAGTTTGTGCGCCACGACGCGCGCCTTAGCGTTGCGAAAGGTTTTTCACGCCGCGAAATTCTGCATCATGTCAGCCGCGCGGGTTTGCACACCGACGCGCTTTCAATGAATCCATTCACCGCGCGATTTTTATTGCTGGCTACGCCAGTCCATTGAGCGCGTCACCCCGCGGTCACAACGCTTGCCGTATTGAGCGCTTTAAATAACCACGCCGCCAACGCGCCACCCGCAATCGGGCCAAAGATTGGAATCCACGAATAGCCCCAATCGTTCGAACCCTTGTTTGGAATTGGCAAGAGCGCGTGCGCAATGCGTGGCGCAAAGTCGCGCGCGGGATTAATGGCGTAGCCCGTTGAGCCGCCAAGACACAAACCAATCGCGAACACAAGCAACGCCACGGGCAACACGCCGATAGCGCCCAAGCTCATTTTCACAACGCTGCCATCGTTCATGTTCAACTGCGCGTCTTTGAGCGACAGAATTCCA
>CANJIC010000145.1 GCA_947474205.1 Planctomycetaceae bacterium
AACATCGGCCACGCATGCAACCACTTCGCAGTCGTAGGTTTCGCGCAACCACGGAATAACGCAACTGGTATCAAGACCGCCTGAGTAGGCAACGCACACGCGCTTTGGTTTTTTGGAATGCGTTGGCGCGGCGGGGGCGGAATGATTATTTTTGGTGGCGCTATTCATAAGGGACTCCGAGTTGTGTGAGAGGTGCGAGTTGTATTTTTACCCAACGAGTCTTGCGTTGGTGTTGTGAGTAGATTCAAAAGCAGCGCATTTTGAATGTGCATTCTATTTTCCGCCTGATCAAAAACCACGCTGTGTGGACCATCAATGACTGCGTCCACCACTTCATGGCCACGGTGCGCGGGCATGCAGTGCATGAAATACGCGTTTGATCCAGCCACGCCCATGACATCAGGGGTAACACAATATGGCTTAAATATGGCTTCTTTTGTGGTGTTTTCTGTTTGGCCCATACTGGTCCAGGTGTCGGTGTACACGGCGAACGAGCCTTGAATGCGATTGATGTCGTTGGTGTATTGCAGTGTGGCGCCGGTGCGGCAGGCGCGCGCTTGGCAATCACGAACAATGTCCGTGGATGGGGCAACCCCCGGCGGCGTGACCACGATCATGGATGCACCCATGGTGGCGGTGAGTTCCATAAGCGAGTGACAGACATTATTTCCATCGCCCACCCAAGCTAGTTGATGTTTGCGGCAATCAAATCCAAGCTCCACCAATGTCATGTAATCAGCGAGCGCTTGGCATGGATGATGAATGTCCGACAGCGCATTGATGATTGGAATTGTCGCGTTTGCGGCAAGCGCGGTGATGGTGTCGTGGCTCATGGTGCGCGCGACAATGCAGTCGCACCAGCGCTCAAGGTTGCGGCTGTAGTCGGCGATTGTTTCACGCTCTCCAATGCGCAACTTTTCATGGTCCAAGTACACGGCGTGGCCACCCATGCGCGCGAAGCCAATATCAAAGCTAACTCGCGTGCGCAGCGACGGCTTCTCAAACAACATGACAAGTGAGCGTTGCGCGAAGTGATCCTTGTATGGGCGGATGTCCGCCTTCAGCGCGCGACCAAGTTCAATCAGTGGCATGACTTCATGCGAACTTAAATCCATGATGCGCGTGACATCTTTGGTGGCTAAACGAGTGTGCGCATGCATTAGGAACGTTCTCCAATTTCGCACAGGTGCTTTGATGGCAGAAATAGCGTTCCGGCAGAGGTTTCACTGCCTTTATTGCGTAACGCGTCCGCAATGTTGGCATCGGTCCAACTGGCGACCAGGGTGGCAACGCCCGATTGCTCGCTGGCCTCTAGCGCCGAGCGAACTTTGGCGATCATGCCGCCAGTGATGGCGCCACTATTCGTAAGCCGCTCAACACCAGCGCAATTCAGTGAGGCAATAATGTTGCCCGCGCCATCTTTCACGCCCGCAACATCTGTCAGCAAGACAAGCAGGCGCGCCGAGACAATGCGTGCGATTGCGGCGGCGGCTTCATCAGCGTTGACATTGAGAAGTTCACCCGCGTCATCCATGGCGATGCTGGAGAAAATAGGAGTGCAACCATTGCGCAGCAGGGTTTGAATAAGGTTCGCATCGCCGCCCGTGATCTCACCAACGCGTCCGGCGTCAAATGAAAATTTCTCACTCTTGCGCGCCGTGGTTGTGGCGCCATCGGCCAGCGTAAGACCAACCGCGTTCACGCCGCGAGCGCGCAGTAACCCCACAATTCGAGCGTTCAGTTGTCCCGCCAACACGCCCGCAATTTCCAGCATGTGTTCTGGCGGAGTGATGCGAATGCCATCGCGCTTGTGACTGGTGTGGCCTAGCAATTGCAAATGTCGGTCGACACTCTTTCCACCGCCATGCACCAACACGACATGGTGATCGTGTTGAATAAAGTCGGCAAGCGTTTGAAAGAACGCGGCGTTCTGCGCGGGTTCATCCAGCAACGCGCCGCCCAATTTAACAACAATTGGCTTATTTCCTATTGGTTTTGGCTCTGTGTGAGTGCGCATGGAAGGCTTCAAGAGGCCACTCCAACTGAGTGGACAGGAAGCAATCCCATGGTCTGGGCATATCCCATCCGTATATTCATGCATTGCATGGCTTGGCCCGCCGCGCCTTTGACCAAGTTGTCAATGGACGACGCAATGACCAAGTGATTGTGCGCGGCGTCAACCATGAAGGAAATGTCGCAGTAATTGGTGCGCTCCACGGCGGCAATTGAACTCCACACTCCCGCGTCTAGCAATCGTATAAATGGTTCGTCGGCGTAGTGCGCTGCAAGCGTTTCGCGAACCTTTGACTCGCTCACGCCAGGCACAAGTTCAACATGAATGGTGCTGACAATGCCGCGATCAAGCGGCAGCAAATGCGGCGTGAACAAAATGTCTAGACCTGTTTCTTGCCGCATCTCTGGTTGATGCCGATGTTGAAGCGGGCTGTACGGTTGAAAGCTGACTTCGCAAAATAAATTCTTCATGCTGGCCCCACGGCCCGCGCCGCTGACGCCGCTAGCGGAATCAACAATCACGGGTCGTGAACTATTGAGAAGTTTTGCATTCATGAGTGGACGCAAGGGCAGAATGACGGAGGTTGGATAGCACCCCGCGCAAGCGATCAAGTCGGCATCAGCGAGCGCAGCACGATTTAGTTCCGGCAAGCCATACACCGCTTGTGCAAGCAAATCGCTTGCTGGATGCGTGAATCCGTAATGCGCCGGATACGCCGCCGCATCGCGCAAGCGAAACGCCGCGGACAGATCAATGACAATCAGTCCGTGCGCAAGCAGGGCGGGCGCCAACTCGGCGCTGACTTCATGCGGCGTGGCCAAGAAAATAACTTTGGCGCCGCACGCCACGATTGCCTCAACAGTGGCCGTATGAATGGACAAGTCGTTGACGCCGCGCAGCCGTGGAAATAATTCAGACATGATTCGCGGCGCGGTAGTTGCCCGCTCCGAGGCGAACAAGGCCACGACCTCCACCAAAGGATGAGCCGCGGCAATGCTGGCCAATTCGGCGCCGGTGTATCCGGCCGCGCCAACAATTGCTATTTGAATTGGTGTCTCGTTCAAGGTGTGTTGCATGTTATTTGCGAATTGGCCGACGCGGCCTTTCCCCGTTGCCCTGCAAAATATTTTTTAGACGAGTGGCCAAGTTGCGCGCCAGCGACGCGCTCTTTGCGACCAACAAGATAGTGTCATCGCCTGCGAGCGTGCCCAGCGAACCCTCCAAGCGAATTCGATCAAGCTCAACCGCAAGTGGAGTGGCGTGGCCGGTGCGCGTGCGCAAGACCACCATTTGTCCACCAACCTCCACATCCAGCAGATAGGTTTGCACCGCGGCGCTGATGTCTGAATTATTCACGGCGGCGGAGCCCGGCAACTGCCAACCCGTGGGGCCCTTCATGACGCCAAGATCAGCCAAATCCCGCGATAAAGTGGCTTGTGTTACATCCACGCCCTCGGCGCGCAATTGTTTCAGCAAGCCATGTTGACTTGTAACGCGGCCCGTTTGCAGAAGCCGTTCAATCATGCGCCGACGAGTTGGTTTGGATGAATCCATAGAAGGTATAATTATGCAACAACTGTATAAAAAAGCAAGAAGATAATAATATTATTTTTGGTAATTTTGAAATTGTTGAATCGCTCCACGCAACGATTTGCAATTGGAAGTGCGTCACTCGCCGCCATCTCTTGCGCCACCATTGCCTTCGCTGACGACGCAACGGATCGTTTTCTTAAGGCGCTCTCCACCACAAAGACGGGAGATTCCCGATTTGGCACGCTGAGGGAAACGCAGGACTTTGGAACATTCTGGCTGGTTCCAAATGTGGATCCATTCTTTGGCGCGCACAAGCCCTTCATTCGCTTGGCGCTGGACGCGCCGCAACCACTTCCAATTGATGAAGGTCGAATTGATCCGCTTCTTTCAATCGATCCATTTTCCCCCATCACGTCGCCGCTGCGCAACTTGGAATTATGGTTGCGTGAGCGTTTGAGCGTGAGGACCGACTTGTACAATTGCACCGTCGCCCAGCAAGCCAGTAGCAGCATTGCGGGCCAAGTTCGTGGCGCCGTCAGCAATCGCTTCAACTACCGAATTGATTGGAAAGCCTGGGAAATAGAGGGAATTGGCCTGGGCTCCATCACCGCGCAATTTCGCGCCAACAACAATTGGAGCGCGCAGAATGTGAACATTGGCAGCGCTATTGGTTCGTCGGTTGTGTTCGTGAATTCAGAGGACAATTCAATGAACGCATTTTTAACGCGCCTCTACGCGCAGCAAGGTTTTTGCGATGACCGCATTCTTGTTGGCGCCGGAAAAATTCTTCCCAACGACACCACGGGCGTAAATTTTTTCGCCGACGATGAAACCAACCAATTTCTTGCCAGTTGCTTTGACGGTGGTGACGCCATGCCCATTGGCTGGAACAGCTATCTGCCTGGCGCCTTTGCGCAATTTATTCCTGTTGATGGTTTTTATGTCAACACATTGTTGACCAGTCCGCTTGGCGCGTTGAATTCGGGCGGCGGATTTGGAACTGTTGGCGATGGCTTCTATCTTGTCGGCGCGGAAGCTGGCATTGTCACGGCCCTTGGCGCGGACAAGGATCTCATCGGCCGCTATTCCGTTTTTGTGTGCAACACCAACGCCGGCAACGACACGCCCAGCACCAACAACAAGCAGTCCGGCAACGCCATGACGCTTATCGCGCAGCAATTTCTTGACCGCGACATGGGCGTGTGGTTGGCGTATCAATTAAGCGACTCCAATATCAGCCCCGCCTCGCAGGAAATCACCACGGGTGTCAGTTTGGAAAATGCTTTTGGCCGTCATGGCGATGGCGTTGGTCTTGGCTTGGCCTGGACCGATTCATCCACGGCGGGGGATCGCCAGCAAAAAACAATCGAAACCTACTATCGATTGCGTTTGACGGGCAGTCTGGAATTGACCGCAGATCTTCAATTGATTGATGATCCATCCAATCCGCAAGCCAAGGGCGGAGCGACGTGGGTGTTTGGCTTGCGCTCAAAAATAAAATTTTAATTGATAAGGTTGGTTTGTGTAACGCATCACGTGTGTGTCGCACAACAAACCAATTCACAACGCTTGGATAAAAAAACGTTGCACCGCAACAAAAAAACCAGGACGTGTGGTACGTCCTGGTTTGCAAATGCAAGTTTAAAAAATTCAAACAACCAGTTTAGGAATTGGCCTTAGTTGAAGTTGGAGTTGCAACGGTCGCATCCGTGGTGGCAACAACTTTCTTTGGCTTGGTCACTTTCTTTGGCTTCTTCACAGCGGTTTCACCCGTGGACGAAGTTACTGAATCATCATTGGCAACGGCATCGCCCTCTGGCTTTGCCGCCGCGGCTTTTTCCGCCTTGGTTGGCGCAGGCTTTGGCGTTGGATGCTTGCGCTTGTACGCGTCAATGCGCGCGCGATCTGGCGACAACATTGCGGAGAGTCGCTTGCCGT
>CANJIC010000146.1 GCA_947474205.1 Planctomycetaceae bacterium
GTTAAACCCGCCATATCCATACAAAAGCGTGGGGCAGGCGCCAGCGGGGGACAAACTTTTCTTGCGCACCATGAACAGCGGAATCATGGTTCCATCTTTGCTGGCCACTCGCACGCGCTCCACCATGAACTTGGAAAGATCAACTGGAATGGTGGGCTTCCACCACACGGCAAGTGTTGGCTTTGAAAGATTTTCAATTCTATAAATGGTGCGCGGTTCGTCGTAGCTGGTGTAGCTCATGTACGCGTCGGTGTGTTCCTCATCGGTGCTTATGCTGGCGCTGCCTAAACCAGGTAGCGGGATTTCGCCTAGCGACTTGCCGGTGAAATCAAATCGCTCAAGCCGCGAGCACACATGCTTGGTGTAACTGCCAATCATTTCGTCCAGTGAAAAACTCACGCCCTCAAGAACTTCATCCTTGCGCTCTGGAATAATCACTTTCCAATTGGCTTGCTCCGTGTGATTCAAGTTCACCGCCATCAATGTTGCGTTGGATGCGTTGAGGGTGGTTTGCATGAACATGATGTCGCCGCGAACTTCCACGGGCGAAAATTTGGCCGGGATGCCAACCGCCACTGGAACAATTTTCAGCTCTTTTTTGCCGCTTTGCATCCAGTTTTGAAAATTCGCAACGGACAAATCGTTGGCTTGCCAACCATGGCTGTATCCCAGCATCAACCACTTGCCGTCGCGGCTGAGACCACTAAACGGCACATCACTTGGCGTGGTCTGCTTCAATAACAACGCGTCACTTTCAACGGGTTGGCCCAATGTATGAAATCGAACTTCGCGGCTGTAGGGATCTTTTGCGTCGCGCAACGACGAATACAGAATGCCATCACCTTTGGGGGTCCATGATTCGAAATCAACTTTGCCAGTGATCACATCGGGCAACGCTGTTCCGGTGGTCACATCAATTACGCGCAACTCGCTCATCTCGCTGCCAGACATGCTGCTGCCATAGGCCAGCAATTTTCCATCCTGAGTTGGACGCCACCAATCAAGCGACAACAAACCCTTTTCGTTCATCTTGTTTGGGTCAAGCAGCACGCGCGGCGTTGCAGTTGCGGAGGCGCGCGTCATAAGCACGCCTTGATTTTGATCGCCGCTGCGCTCGCTATAGAAAATGTTCGAGCCAGCCATCACTGGCGTTCCCATGCCAGGCAATTTCATAAGCGGCTCAAGTTGCGCGGCGATGGCGGCGCGGCAGGGCAGCGCATCTAGCGCGGCGCGCGTGCGATCAAGTTGCAATGTGGTCCAGTCACGCACCGCGGGCGAATCTTTTTCAAGTGACTCCAGCCAGCGGTTTTCATCCGTGAATTGCTCGCCTTGCACGGTTTCAATAACCGGCGCCATGGCGGGCGCTTGTGCTTGCGCCGCTTGCGCGACAAATGCAAGCGTGCTTAGAAAAATGTTCGTGGAAATAAGTTGGCTAACGAGTTGAGTGGCAATGGTTGAAAGCATGCGGCAATGATAGTGCGATGTTGCACGCTCGCGGTGTTGGGAATCACAGGGTTGGAATTGAGCGTAAAAAAGTCGCGGGTCTGTTGAAGTCAGTTACACAGAACATGCGCCACGGAATTTTTAGCCCACCACGGAATTTTTAGCCCACCACGGAATTTTTAGCCCACCACGGAATTTTTAGCCCGCCACGCGCATGCGAATTGTCTCTGGAAGAGTTTGCAACGCGTTCATAATGTTGGCGTCTTGAAATGCGTCCACATCCAAAATCACATAGGACGTGTTCTGATCGCTTTGCAAATGCTCCGCGTTAATGTTCACGCCCGCATTAGCAAGCAACGTGTGCATTTTGCTCAACACGCCAGGCACGTTTTTATGCACATGCAAAATGCGAACTTGACCGCTGCGCACATTTGGAAGATCAACCGCAGGAAAGTTCACGCTGGTCGCGGTGCAACCCTGCGTCCAGAAGCGCGCAAGTTTTTCAGCCACATCAATCGCAATTGCCTCTTGCGCTTCCTCGGTGCTGCCGCCAATGTGTGGCGTAAGAATGACATTGGACAAGCCAGCCAACGGCGTGGAAAAACCATCGCCATTTTCCGCGGGTTCCTCTGGGAAAACATCAACCGCAGCGCCGCCAACATGGCCACTTTTCAGGGCCGCAGCCAACGCCACAAGGTCCACCACTTTGCCGCGGCTGTTGTTCACCAACATGGCGCCGGGTTTCATGTTTTGCAATTGCGCCGCGCCAATTAAATTACGCGTTGAGGCCATGTCGGGCACATGCAGCGACACAAAATCCGAAGTGGCCAGCACCGCGTCCATGTTCGCAAGGGAGTGCGCGTTGCCCAGCGCCAACTTGCGCGCGGTATCAAAGAACACCACGCGCATTCCCAATGATTCCGCAAGCACGCTGAGCTGGCTTCCAATGTGTCCGTATCCAATAATTCCAAGCGTGCGCCCACGCACCTCGCGCGAATTTTTGGAACTTTTGTCCCAGCGCCCCACATGCAATTGCGAACTTTTCTGAAACAGCGCGCGCGAAAGACAAATAATTTCCGCCAATGTCATTTCAGCAACGCTGCGCGTATTGGAAAATGGCGCGTTGAAGATTGGAATTCCTAGCGCCGCCGCGCTGGCATCCACTTGATCCGTGCCAATGCAGAAACATCCAATGGCCGCCAACGCGGGCGAGCCGCTCAACAATTGAGCGGAAATTTTTGTCTTACTGCGCACACCAATCAGCGTGGATGATTTAGCAAGCTCCGCCAACTCCTGCGCCGAGGGACTGTGCTTCAGCGAATCCACTCTGAATCCATGCTCTTGCAAAATACTCGCCGCAACAGGGTGAACCGCCTCGAACAGCGCCACATGCGGCTTACTTGTTTGGTTGACCTGATTCAATTTTTACATCCCACCACATCGGGCAATTCGCTCATACCCGCGGTTAAATCTTCGCAGCCATTGGCGGTCACCATGACATCGGCCTCATAGTGCACGCTTAAACTTCCGTCGGCGGTATAAATTGGCCACGCGCTTCCGTTGGAGCGAACTTCATTGGTGCCCAAAGAAATCATGGGTTCAACCGCCAGCAACATTCCGGGCTCGAAAGTTTTCCAAGCTTCATTCCACTCGCCTGGATACGTGGGCGCGGTGTTGGAAATGTAAGGCGATTCATGCAGCGATCGACCAATGCCGTGGCCGCCAAGACCGCGCACCAAATAAAATCCACTTTCTTTTTCCACATATCCCTGCACAGCCTTGGCCCATTCAATCAACGGGCGGCCCGGTCGAATGGCGGCGATACCGCGGCGCAAACTTTCGCGGCCACACTTCTGCAATCGCAAACCCATTTCGGTGGCGGAGCCAATGGAGTAAGTCCACGCTGCGTCGCCAATAAATCCGCGGTGCTTCACGCCAATATCCAGCGCCAATAAATCGCCTTCTTTCAGCGGTTCCACAACGGAATCATGCTCGCCGTGAACCACCATGTCGTTCAAGCTCAGGCATGTGTGGCTTTTAAACGGCGGATGCCCGCGCACTTTGTAGCCCTTGAAAGCGCTTTCGCATTTCAACTCTTGGAACACTTCAACGCAAAAAGAATCCACCTCCGCCAGCGTCAAGCCAACGCGCAACCATTGCGCAAGCCGTCGATGTGTTTCAACAACACATTGAGCGGCTGCGCGCGCGTCTGAAATATCTCGTGGAGAAGATGCGACCATGAAGCGCAAGATAGTAACGCCCTCGCACATACAAGTGAGCCGCAAATAAAAAGCCCCCGAGTCTTGCAACTCAGGGGCTGGGAATTTCACCGCCGCGTGCGTTTTACACGGCGATGGAAGCGAATTGTATTTTAAGTGAAGTGATCAAGTGAAAGTGCAATTGTGAATGCGTGCATTAGTTGCGTCTACGGCGACTAGACACAAGACCAGCAAGACCAATCAAAGCCGCCGCGCCTGGGGCGGGTACCACAACATCGCCAATCAACATCATTTGAATAGTTGGGTTGTTGCCTTCGCCGTCCAGCGTTGTCACATACGCATTGGTTCCAACCGTGAACGTGGTGTTCACTCCGTCGTAATAGAAATTGCTTTGAATGCTGTAATACGCGCTGTTGTAGGAGTATTCCACGCTGCCCGCGTTACCCGTGCCACTTGCGCTCCACAACCCAGCCATGACGACAGTGCTATTAAAGGTGCCGCCCGCAGAAACGCCACCACTTCCGCCGCCGTTAAATACGAGCGCCGCGTGCAATTGACCATTGCGCACCACTTGCGTTTGTGAAATGAAAGAATCATTTCCAGGCGTGGCTCCAGACACAGCGCCGCCGTCGTAGGCAAATCGCCAAGTTGAATTCAAATTCGACCCGCCAAATGTCAGCGTGTATGGCGATTCATACAGACCATCCGCAGGGACATACGCTGGCGTGGAAAAATTCAGCGTTGCGTCTCCAGCGATGACCGATGCCGAGACATTTTGAAAGTTCGATTTATATGAAAAGAATTCAGTTTGGACATCGCCAACGGTCGACGCTTGAACACTCATAAGATTTTCATAGCCGTAATGAGCGTTACTGAACGTTCCATTTGTGCCTGTAAGCGTGGTGTTGGTAATCCGCTGTGGCTGAGTGATGGCAGCAAAGGTGTTGCTAGCCAATATCAATGCAAGGGACGCTGCGGCTAATGAAATGCCGCGGGTCATGCAATTGTGTGGTGACGTAATGTTGCTTGCGGTGGAAATGTTCTGAAACGATGTTGCGACCATATGAAACTCCTGAGTCGTAACGACTCGACAGTGACTCACCATAGAATCTTGATGCGCAAGATGGCGGTCAATCCAAACAGCAGAAAAGCCTGCCAACTTTGTAACACCACGAGTTGCTCTCTAAGAACAAAGCGAGTTTGGGCGCGTGTTTGAAAACACTTCTTCCATACATGCAAACGTAAAAAACACATGACCTTGATCAAGCAATATGAAAGATTTAATAAATAGTTTGAGCACGTGCCCTTACGCGCCGTAACCGCCACTATTACAAAAAGTATTCTGCATGCGCGCAGGTCAGTCACACTCGGACAAACAAAGCGCGCTGACTTTGCAAAGTCTGATTTGAAATACGGTGTTTGCCAGCCGCAAGCAATGGAACGCCGCGGCCCGCTGGAGATGTTGTAATTGAAGGCGTGATTCAAGTGCGCAAAACCAATGCCCAAAAAAAACGAGTCGCCTGTTTAAGGGCGACTCGTAATTGAGTTGACTTGTTTGAGGCAGTGTTCCCGACCGCGTTCAAACATATCTTCCCAAATCTGGTTGGCTTGTCTGGTGCAGGTTCCCGCTGCGGTCCGACATGGCTTTCCAGTACATCTAAGATTAGTTGTTGCCGCGCTTCCCAACGCTTCAACTCGCTATCCATAGATGTAAACGTAAAAACCAGGTGACCTTGATCACGCAATGCAAAAGA
>CANJIC010000147.1 GCA_947474205.1 Planctomycetaceae bacterium
ACAATCGTGACCGACGCGCACTTGGACACGCTGCTTGCGTTTCGATATCAACGACATTTTTTCGCGACCGATGGTGAGAAGGGGCTTTCCAAAAGTTGCCACGGCGCCAACGGAAATTCCGTGATTGTGCGAGTGCCTTGTGGAACGCTGGTGTTTGACGACACCACTGGCGAGTTGTTGTGCGACATGGTGCAGCCTGATCAAGAATTGGTCGTGGCCAAAGGTGGCAAGGGTGGACTTGGCAACGAGAATTTTAAGACCAGCACGCATCAATCACCGGCGGAATTCACGCCGGGCGAGCCCGCGATTGAGCGCATGTTGCGTTTTGAATTGAAATTGATCGCCGATGTTGGTTTGGTTGGGTTGCCTAATGCTGGGAAAAGCACAATGCTTTGCGCGTTAACGCGCGCCGAGGCCAAGATTGGCGCCTATCCATTCACCACGCTTTCGCCGCAGTTAGGCATTGCGGAATTGCCGGGCGATCGACGTCTTGTGTTCGCGGATTTGCCTGGTTTGATCGAGGGCGCTTCCGAAGGCGCGGGCTTGGGATATGAATTTCTGCGCCACATTGAGCGCACGCGCGTGATCTTGCATTTGGTGGACATGGTTCCCGATGATGGTTCTGATCCGATTGCGAATGTGGAGTTGATCCGCAATGAGCTTGCGGTGTTTAGCGCCGAACTTGGTTCAAAGCCAGAGTTGTTGGTGTTGAACAAAGTGGATTTAATTCCTGAGTCGGAGCGCGCCAAGAAAGTTATGAAAA
The DNA here is from genome assembly GCA_947474205.1 of Planctomycetaceae bacterium. The sequence continues at coordinate 764 of CANJIC010000147.1, forward strand.
TGTGCAACGCGTTGCGCGTGCCCGCGGCGCGTCGCGTGGTGGTCAGCGGCGCAACGGGCGAAGGCTTGCGCGACATGCTTGAGGCGTGTTGGAAACTTGCGGAGCATGATGTCGCGGCTCCGTGGCGCGCGATTTCTTAAATTGAAATGTAGTTTTTCGGGGCGCACAGAAACGCGATCAACAGCGCGGTGAGATTTGTTTTTACTTTGCAAGCTGTTTGAATCACGGGCGCGCGAATCAATCGCGGTGTTTTTAGCCGCGTGACATTGAGCGTTGGCAATCAATCGCGGTGTTTTTAACGCAATCGGAATTGGATCACGGGCGCGCGAATTAATCGCGGTGTCTTTGGCAGCGTGACATTGAGCGTTCTCAATTAATCGCCGTGTTTTTGGCGCAATCGACCTGAAAGCCGCAGCAGAAGTTGCACGCGCTCAAATTCATTCAGCCACTCTTGCAGGGTTTCCGCGCCTTCATCGGCGGGTAGAGCAACTCCGGGCACGGGACAAGAGAAACCAAGTTGCTTGCGCGCGATGGAGCGGTAACGGCTGAGCGTGCGATCGCCAAGCATGGAGACAAATTCAAAATCTTCCGCCATCCATACCACCACGGGAACACGCGCGCCGCCGCACACTTTGGTGTGCTCGGTAAAATCAGGACGCGCGTCGCGATCGATCCAGCGCAAATCAATGTGCGGACATGCTTTGGCAATGGCGTGCAGCATTGGGCCTTGCTGCGCGCAGTCGCCGCACCACACGCCGCTGACAACAAGCACGGGCATGTGGCGCACGAAAGATTTCAGAAGTGTTTCTTGCTCGCTGGTGATCCGCACACTTTTTTCCACGCTGCGCCACGCGCCGGCGCGACCTGGATCAGTTTCTAAATAGCGGTCGTAGGGAAGTGATTGTTCAAATGCGCTTTGCAGAAGGGTTGCGTTCATGGCGTAAGGGTACGCAATCACGGACAAAGAATCGAGCGTGAAAGAGCGGGCGATTGATTGAAATGGCGAGGAAATTGAAGTGAATTCTTTTATGTGGCCGGCGCAGGCGGTCAGAACCACAATCAAGTTATGAAATTGATTTGCACGGAATACGTTTGTGACAAGCGCAATTTATTCGCTTGGCGTGGCGGCGGATTTGGAAGCCATCTTTGACTTGCGGGTCCAACGCGATGTGTCCTCTGGTGAGCCCACGGCAAAAGCAAGTTTGGCAGCTGATGCCAGCAATTCCGCGCGCGTGCGAATAAGTGTTGATCGCGCGGTGAATAGCGCTGATTCCGCGGTGAGGACATTGTTGATATTGCTCAAACCATTCACATAGGACTCAAACACGGAGTCGTAGGAATCTTGGCTGGCCTTGAGCAGTGACTCGCCGAACGCAAATTGCTTGATGGCGGCAAGATGCACGAAGTATGAATCCCACACTTCGCTCGTGGCTTCAAGGCGCATCTTTTCAAGATCGGCCGCGGCCACGGCGCGGTCCGCGCGCGCTTGACGCACGGCGTTGGTGCGCTCAAAACCATCAAAAAGCAGCCAAGAACCGTTCAAACCAGCGGAGTACTCGGGGCCCCAGAAATTTTGATTTGTGGTTGGATCGCCCAAAGAAGTGTTGCCGTCGTACCAAAATCGAGTTTGTCCAACCATGCCGCCAACGTTCACGATGGGCAAGAACTGCGCCTCCGCAAGTTTAATGTCGGCGTCGGCGCCACGCACGCGTTCCACGGCGGCAAGCAAATCAGGACGGCCACGAATGGAGTTTCGAATCAACTCATCAACTTGCGCGCTCATATCTTCGGGAAGGGCTAGGCGTTGCAAGCTGGTGATTTTAATTTCTGTTTCTGCGGACAAACCAACGCGGCGCGCCAATGTGGATTGCGCGTCAAAGGTGGCGCTGCTGGAGGCTTCAAGAGCGAATTGCGCCTGCGTAAATTGTTGTTTGGCCAACAGCATTTCGGGGCGCGTGGCCAATCCAACAATCAGGCGATCTTCAACGGCTTCCAGTTGCACGCGCGCGGTCTCTAGATTTTGCTCGGCGGTTTCTTGCAACGCAATTTTTGCGTCCACGCTGAAGTAGGCGTCTTGCACTTCAAAGATGACTCTTTGAATGCCGCGGTTGAAGGAATAGTTGGACGCCATCAAAGCGCGGCGCGCGGATTCAGTTTTTGCGTCGCGGCGGCCAAAATCCACCAAAATCCAAGCCAGATTTAATGAGCCTTGCACCAGAGGGCCGGTGTTTCTGAAGCGTTCAGTGTTGATGTATCCGATCTGTTGCACATAGCCGCCAAAGCCAGAGGCGGAGAGGGTTGGCAGATATAAACTTTCAATGCGACCAAGTTGCGCCGCGCGCGATTTGGCCTTCTGCCATTCGCTGCGGGTGCTTGGATTATTTTCCAAGGCAAATTCCACAAGTGACGGCAATGTATTGGGGCCATCTTTTGGAAGCGCTTGAAATTGTTTTTCCGCTTCGGTTTCCGCGCGACCTTTGGCGTCTTGTGGCGCCTCATTGTCTTTTTCCAATGACCATGGAGTTGCGGACGATTGCGAAACAAGTTTTTCAAATCGCTCCTCGTTCCACGGGTCGTCGCTTTGGCAGGCGTTCAAACCAACAAGCGCGCTGCCAATCAGCGAAGCGGTACAGAAGCGTTTAAGAAATTGAAATTGCATTGACATTGGAATCGTAGCGTGGCACTGTAAATCTGGCATCTAAAAAATTCAAAGGTGGCGCCGTGCGTGATTTAAGATTGCGTTGCCTTACGCTCTTGCAGCGCCGCGGCGTGAAGGCGGCGCAGGGCGTCAAAGGCTTGCATGGGCGTGAGCTGATTCAGGTCTAGGAATTGAAGATCCGTGAGCGCTTGGCTAGGTAGATACGTTGGAATTTGCAGGTGTTTTTCAACGTTTTTGTGAGTAGCGGATGGGGGGGATTGCGTGTCAGGCGCACTCAGTTGCCAGAACAAATCGGGGGATTGGTTGGATGCGGCAGCGGGGACTTGGGTGGAGGCGGGGGCGGGCGTTGGTTCTTTGGCGCTCTTACCCGCGCGCTTTATTTTTTCGGGGGCTGAAGTCTGGCTTTCTGTTTCAACCGCCAGTGAATCCAAAATGGCTTCGGCGCGCGCCACAACATCAAGCGGCAATCCGGCCAAACGCGCCACATGAATTCCATAACTGCGATCGGCGTGGCCGGCGGCGATCTTGTGCAGGAACACTATTCCGTTTTCCCATTCACGTACCGTCACATGCAGATTTGTGATGCGCGGCAAGCGATCCGCCAGCGAAGTGATCTCATGGTAATGCGTGGCGAAGAAAGTTCGGCAACCGCGCGCCGCAAGTCCCTCCGCAATGGCCCACGCCAAGCTCAAGCCGTCAAGCGTGCTCGTTCCACGACCGATTTCGTCCATGACAATCAAACTGCGCGCCGTGGCTTGGTGCAGAATGCGCGCGGCCTCCAACATTTCAATCATGAATGTGGATTGACCCAAGTGCAATTCATCCGACGCGCCGATGCGAGTGAAGATGCGGTCGGTGATTCCAATGGTGGCGCTGTGCGCGGGAACAAAGGCGCCAGCGTGAGCCAGAATCACAATGAGAGCATTTTGCCTGATATATGTGCTTTTACCAGCCATGTTTGGGCCGGTGATCAGTGCCAGAGTGGGAGTGTTGGCTTGCTCCGCCGGACCAAGTCGCGCGCTGTTAGGAATTAATTTTCGGCCAAGTGAAAGTTCAAGTGCGGGATGGCGTCCATCGACAATATCCAAGAGCGGTTCGTCCACCATGGTGGGGCGCACGTGATTGCGCCGCTGCGCCGTTGATGCGAACGAAGTCAGCGCGTCGATTTCCGCCACCAGTTCACCAACGCGCTGAATGACGCGGATGTGCGAGGCGACCTCCACACACAGCGCGTCGAAAAGTTTTTGCTCGCAATCAAGCGCGCGCCGCTCGGCGCCCAGCACCTTCACTTCAAACTCGCGCAGCTCTGGCGTGATGCAGCGCTCGCCGTTCTTCACGGTTTGCCGGCGCGTGAAGTCCACGGGAATTTTTCCAACATGCGAATTGGTGACTTCAATGTAATAACCAAAGACACGGTTGAATCCAACCTTCAATGTGGTAATGCCTGTGCGCTGAATTAACTTCTGCTGATAGTCCGCAAGCCAGCCGTCCGCGTCGCGTTGCAAGACATGGCACTCGTCCAATTCCGCGTTAAAACCGCTACGAAACAAGCCGCCTTCGCGCATGTGGGCGGGTGGCGCGTCAACGCAGGCGGCCACAATTTTTTCAGCCAACGACTTCAGAGCGCGCACGGGTTCTTCAAGCGCAATTCGATCTTCATCAAACACGCTGTCTAGCGGAAGCAGCGCCATGAGTTGCTCCGTGGCTACAACGCTGCGACCAAGTGCCAGCAAGTCGCGCGGAGTTGCGCGACCAAGTGCCAAGCGCGCGGCAATGCGCGCTATGTCTTGAACAATATCAAGCGTGTTCGACATCTCATCGCGCCGGCGCGTGTCCGCCACCAGCAACGCCACGCGATCATGTCGGCGCATAATTTCATGTCGATCACAGGATGGGCGCACCAACCACGCGCGCACAAGTCGTCGACCCATGGAGGTGCGCGGCGACTCCAAGCACGCGATCAATGAGCCTTCGGTGGATTGGCTGCGCATGG
>CANJIC010000148.1 GCA_947474205.1 Planctomycetaceae bacterium
CTTGTGCGCAGCGACTCGTGGCCAGGCTTGTTAAAAATTTCACGCATCACTTCGCTTGTTGTTGCAATCGCAATTGGAATCACCGCGCATTTTGGCGGCGACATGGTGTGGGGCGATGGACAAATCTCCACGCCACTTTCGGCAGCGTTGTCAGCGAGTTGGCCAGCCGTCATGGGAAATCCGGACCAGGCACACGCAACAGAAATTGCCTCGCCGTCAGTCACTGCGCCCTCAACGCCATCCGCGCCAACATTAGTGCCCGCAACATCGCAGCCACCTTCACCATCAACGCCAATTGCGCCGGTAAACCCATCCGCGCCAACATCAACGCTGCCATCCGCGCCAACATCAACGCTGCCAACCGCGCCAATATCAACGCTGCCATCCGCACCAACTTCGTCGCCAACGCCCGCCACAACGGATGCGCCAAAGCCAATTGCAAGCGCAAACATTCATGCTGATTTCATATTCAGCCCCATGCTTGCCATGACTGCAATGCAAGCAACTCCGCCAACCACGCCACCAGCAACAGCACCGCCAAGCACCACACCTGCGGTAGCGCCAGCCGCACCGCCCGCGGCAACTCCAGCTGAAATTCCAAAAGATCTTGAGTACAACAAAAACATTTTGCCAATACTTGAAGCGCGCTGTTGGGACTGCCACGGCAAAGGCGTAGCCAAAGGTGGCGTGGCGTTTGATCATGTGGCGGAATTGATTGTGAAAGAGCCGCTGGTTCAAAGTAAGCAAGTTCCAATTATTCTTGTGGGCAAACCAGCTTCAAGCGCCTTGATCAAAGCGATTCAGAAACCAATGACCGTCAAGGGTCACATGCCGCCAAAGGGCGCGCGACTTACGGCGGATGAAATTGCTTTGATTGAAGCCTGGATTCAGCAAGGCGCGAAAGTTGTGAATCCGCCCAAGCCCTAGAGCGAGTACAAGAACAAGTACCAGAGCAATTTTAGACCGCGACAAATTTCACGGCCGCGATAAGCAGCACGCATCCAAGCAGAATGCGCAACCCCGTTTGAGAAGAGGCGCGCGCGCTGTATGTAGCGCCAAACCAGCCGCCAATAACGACCGCGGCGCCGGCCCACCACAGCCACGGTGGATATTCAACGCTTTGGTTCATGAGACCACCAAGCGCGGCGATTGAATTGAGAAATATAAAAGGCGCGGACACCGCCGCGGCTTCGCGTGGCGTGGCCCACGCGAACAAAATTAGTAGGGGAGTGAGGAAAATTCCCCCACCCACGCCAACAAGTCCGGAAAGAAATCCAATGGTCGCGCCGCACGCCAGGGCGTCAACTATGACAAGCGGCTTGATCGTGCTAGTTCTTTGAGGCAGGAACAGTCTGGCCGCCGCAAGCAGCAATGTTGCGGCCACCAATATTTTGAACGCGCTCTCCTGAATGGCAAGCGTGCCGCCCCAATAAGCAAATGGAATGGAGGTGAGAATGAACGGCCACAACAGGCGCCAGCGAAAATGTCCCGCTTTGACAAACGCAAATGTGGCCAGTGCCGCGACCATGATGTTGAGAACAAGCGCCGATGGCCGCATGAACGCCGCGCTGACGCCAAACAACGCCATGATGGCCAAATAGCCCGAGGCTCCGCCGTGGCCAACGCTGGCATACAGCGCCGCGATAATTCCAAGAAGCACAATGAATGTCACAAGCGCGAAATCGGTGGGCATGGAAATGAGTTTAGTGCGCGCCACTTTTTCAGCATTGCGCGCGCTTGCAAATTCACCACGCACATGTGCGGTGGGCTGCTTCCACAGCGCATGTGGTATTGCTGTCGCACATCATCCGCAACCCGCGCCGCCAGAGTTGTGTTGTGCCACACGCGGCCACCACGGCGCAATTCATCTTTCAGCGCAACGTCCCGAGGTGGATTCGAACCACCGACCTGCAGCTTAGAAGGCTGCTGCTCTATCCAACTGAGCTATCGGGACAAGCGATCATTTCAATCACGCACTTGAATGATTCATAATCACCAAGTAACGCGGGATGATTGTAATAGTGCGAGCCCGAATTGCGTTGTGGTGATTTCGTGAGCAATTTTTGGTGTCACGCACAGAATCGCCAACGCGATTCGTATACTTGTGCCGCGCTCTGAATAAACTTAAACTCATACTTGGATGTTCCGAACCCGCATTCGAATTTTAATTGTGGCAACCGCGCTCGCGACAGCCACGGTTGTTTCCTTGGTGCTTTATTTTTTAGTTGGCGCGATTGTTATTCGAGGAATGCAGGAAAGGGTGATGGCCTTGGCCAGCGTTTTATCCGCGGGAATGGATAAAAACAGAATCATTCAACTTTCAGAGACACAAAAACCAAATCGCGAGCAGGCGGATTTCACATATTTGAATCACGTCTTGGTGGAAATGATTCGTGACACAACCGCATTCACAAACCCCATCGCTGGCGCCAGCATTTTAGTTCCAACACGCAATAACGCCACGTCTGGATTTGATGTGTTGGTGGCGAGCGATGAGTCCTCCCAACCGTACAGGCCATTCAATCCAAGTGATGATCAATTTCGTTTTAATTTGGACGGACAGCCCTGCTCTTGGGCGTTCCTGTCCGATGAATCTGGTTCGTGGATCACCGGCTATTCAGATATAAGGGATGCCAATGAAAAATTAATTGGCATGGTGGAAATTCATCTAGACAGGGTGGTTGTTCAATGGATGCTTCTAAAATTATTCCTGATTGTGTTTGTATTCGGCTTTGGCGTCATCATTGTCGCCAGTTTCTTGTCGGATCGAATCGTGGTGAGATTGCTCAAGCCATTGGAATTGATCAACAACGCCATTCAAAAAATTGCACAGGGTTATTTCGACACGCGTCTTGCAATTGACAGCCCGAAAGATTTTTTAATTTTAAGTAAAAACATCAATCAAATGGTCGGGGTGTTGAAGATGGAGGAGATTCTTCGCAAAGAGGCGAATGTGATGCAATTGCAGGCGGACCAGCGGGAAGAACACGATCTGTTAATCAAGTTGCTTGAGGAGCAATTGTCCAAGGTGACGGATGTGGATTTGTTGCTGACTAAAATTTTGAATTCCGCGCTTGATTTTTCAAAGTGCGAAGCTGGTTCGATTTGGATCATGGATCAAGGTCAACTTGCGCTGTGGTATGCCCGCAATCTTGTTTTAGAGGCGCGCGTGCAAGGGACACGTGGCAGCATTGTGAACGCACGTATTCCGATATCTTCAAAAAGCATCGCGGGTCATTGCGCCTTGACCATGAAACAAGTTGTTTTGGATGACGTGTACCAATTACCTGACGACTCTCCATTTCAATTTGATCAATCCTTCGACCAAAAGATAGGGTTTCGAACGCGCTGCATGATTTCAATTCCGCTGCTTGGGGCGCAAGGCTCTGTACTAGGCGTGATGCAGCTCATCAATCCCGCTGATCACGAAACTGTCACAAACGCTCCGATAGTGGATCGCACGTCGGACTTTGCCATTCTTGCGGGTCAAGTGCTTGAGCGCGCCAACAACGCCAGGGATTTATTGATGCGGCTTGTGCGTACCGCCGAAGTGCGAGATCCCCACGAAACCGGCATGCACGTGCAGCGCGTGTCTGGCGTGGCGTGTCATTTGTACAAAATTCTTGCGGATAAAAGCAAAATGCCGCCACATTTGCGCGATCAAAATATTTCCGTGCTGCGTGTCGCGGCATTTCTGCATGACATTGGCAAGGTAGGAATTCCAGACGCCATTTTAAAGAAGCCCGGGAAGTTGGACGAGTCTGAATACAATTTAATGAAATGGCACACAGTGATTGGCGCGAAGTTGTTTGATGATTCAGAGAGCGTGCTGGAGAAGGCGGCATCCGATGTTGCTTTACATCACCAAGAACGTTGGGATGGCACGGGATATCCAGGTGCGGTTGATTTGTCTGCCCTCGGCACAACTCTTGATGAGTTGAAGGACATCAAGCATTTGACTGTGGGTCTGAAGGGCGAGGAGACGTCTCTTTTTGCACGGCTTGTTGGAATTGCGGATGTGTTTGACGCGCTTGCAAGTCAACGCGCTTATAAAGAGCCATGGACCGACGAACAAATTGTAAGCGAGATCAGCAAGACGGCTGGCTCCCACTTTGATCCAGAGATTGTCCAGATATTTGCTGAGAATTATGCGGATTTGAAAGCTATTCGCGAGCGCTTTCAAAACCCGCGTAAGAAGCCGCACTGAAATTAAGAAACATCGCGCGAGAGTTTTTGATAGTGCTCGCGTTCGCCGCGGCCACGCAATGGATAATCCTTGCGCAGTGGATGCGCTGGAAAATCTTTCCATAATAAAATACGGCGCAGGTCTGGATGGTTGCGGAATCGAATTCCAAACATGTCGAACACCTCGCGCTCCATCCACTCGGCGCCTGGCCACAAGTCCGTCACCGAATCAACAAAGAGCGTTGGATCTGGTTCAATGCCGGTGGTGTCTATGGAAGGATTTAAATACACCTTCAAGCGAAGGCGGCGCTCAAATTGGAAACTGCAGAGGTTGTAGACCACGGCAAAGCGCGCTGGTTGTTCGGCGGGATACTCCAGGTAATCCACGCCCGCCAAATCGCTGAGAAAGTTGTAGCGGCAATTCGGATCGTCGCGCAGAAAGCGCGCCACTTCATGCAGCGAAGTTTCGGGCACCACAAGCGAAGTCTGTCCGCGAAATTCTGTCGCCATGAATTTGACTTGCGCGAAGTGATCTTTGACAAGGGGAAGCGTGGGGTGATCGAGTTTTGTGGCGGCTGGCATAGGCAAACAGTTTAGCCATGATGCGGCGGAAAGTGGCGATGAATTTTACGCGCTGAAATTGGGTTTGATCGCGGCACATCAAATGCGAAAATGTGCGCGGGACAAGCGCGTGTTAAAAAATTATAAAATGTGCCGTAAAAAAGGCATCAATTTCAAATTGGCGCGAAAAGCATGTCAAAGTGCTTTGGCAGCTGGCGGGCGTTCGCTGGCGTAGATGAAATCTAAATAGGGAGAGAAAAATGTATCAGCTGAAATTGTTGGTCGCGATGGGTGCGTTGGTGGCGTCGATCGGAGTTGGCAGTTTGACGGGGTGCAAATCAACGGAGGAGCATGTGACCTATCCGGATGGCACCGTGTATTGGCGCAAGGATGTGGAATTTAGGCCGAATTTTTTTCCAAGCTTGTTGAATTATGAAATGCAAGAAAAAGGTTTTTCGCGCGAAGGTTTGCGCCTTCGACAGTGGACTCCAAAGAATGGTGGTGAAATCATTCAGGAAGTGGAGGGGCAGTATTTTGTCCCAAAGAAGCCCGTCAAGCCAGAGCCAACTTCATATTTGATTGTGGAAAATCAAATTGATGAGGAAATTGCAGAGGAATTTCAATCCACCGAGTACCGAATATCCGCCGATTA
>CANJIC010000149.1 GCA_947474205.1 Planctomycetaceae bacterium
GAGGGATCGGAAACATTCACTTTCATTTGATCGCGCCATACAACGCGTGTTCCAAAATGTGATCGCAGTGGACGATGCTTCAGACGAAATGGTGTCCCTTGAATTTCTATTTCTGTTTCACGCAGTGGCTTGCCGCTCATCACAACAACGGTGCGAAAGAGTTGCTCTGTTAGTTTCCAATGTTCACACGCGCTCCAGCCGCCGATGTAACTGGGCGTAAATACAACCGAGGCCGTTCGCCAGGGATCTTCTTTCCACAATGCAGGTTGTGTTGCTCCAAGTGGAACCGTGGTGTACAGGCCGCGGCGAACACGTGAAAGCCAGCCACTTGCCGCCAATTGGCGTAGGAGATGCCGGGTGTCGGGCAGTGAAATTTGAAATGCATTGCTGACAGCGCTCACAGTGAATGGGGTTACCACCTCGCGATGAAGTCGCTCCAAAAACAGGCGGTTTTTCTGGTGAATTCCTTTGGCGGTCATGGTTTATCCAAACTGTAGTATTGACATTTAAATTATCAATATTACAGTTTTAATATACCATGCATTTTACGTGATTCAACTGCAAAATTCCCTATTTTTAAGGAGAAAATCGCAAATTTGCATGAATTTATTCACCGCATACTGGGCTTCACTGGAATTTGAATCTCGCTCCAGCGATAGCCCGCTTCAATTTGCGGGCCGTTGTAATTCAAGGCGCGCGGCTCGCCCGCGACAACCCACTGATCTTGCTTGGCAAGCGCGTCGCGCAACTTGTCGAGTGCGGTGTTGACTTGCTTCAATCCGTAATTGCCCTGCATGCCCAAACTAATCACGGTCATGGGCGGTAAATCCTTTACTTGCACATTGCTTTCGGCTGGACCCGTTTCGCCCATGTCCGGCGTGCGATACAGAAAACTCATGGTCCATGAACCGCGCTCATCGCTGAGATTGCCTTTGTCATCGCTCATGCCGGTGTAATCCATTTCAACTGGACTCGTCATGGCAATGCCGCGCTTTTGAATGTGTTGGAAGAGAGGCCAGAAACTTCTGTTGGAGCCAGCGTTGGTTTTGCCAGTGCTGGTGATTTCAGCGCGGCGCACAAGCGGATAAGACTTGATCTCCATGCAGCGCGGCGGAGTTGGCGGCGCGTATCCAACTGGAAGCGGCGCTTCAATTTCATAGTCGCCGCAGACCCAGCCTTCTTTTACTTCTTCGGGAATTGGCGCGTCGCCACTTAGGCGAACGGCGCTGCCACTTGTCGGGGCGCGAAGTGGCCAAGCGATTGTGGTTGCAGTTGGGTTTGTGGTTGTGTTTGTAATTGTGGTTGTTGTTGTAGTTGGGGTTTCGATTGCGTTTGACATGGTGCTTGTTGTTGTGGTTGTTGTCGCACTTGCTGGTGCGACAGTTGCATTCGCAGTTGGCGCAGTCGTTGCAACCGCACTGCTAGAAGTCGAATCATTTTGTGTGGCGCATGCGGTCATGGAACAAAGAACAAGCGTGATGATGGTGAGTTTCATACCAAGGGATTCGACTAAATAAGCTCGGTGGACGCACCCGCTGCCAATTTTTAAACAGCTGTGTTCATCTCCAACTTTGTGGGGTTTTGCGCTAAAGTGCTTGCGTGTCAACAGCCACGCCATCGCCTAAAGCAGCCAAGTGGGATTACGCCCCCGCTCCTGAAAGTTTCCGCCCCGAAATAAATGCCGATCACGGTCTATATATAGATGGCAAGTTTGTGCCGGCCAAAAGCGGGCGCACCATGAATGTAATCAATCCCGCAACGGAAGAGCATTTGACGCGCGTGGCCGAGGCTGGCAAAAGCGATGTGGACAAGGCGTACAAGGCGGCGCGTAAGGCGCTGCGTGGTTGGTCGCGCATGAAGGCCGGCGAGCGCGGCAAGTTGCTGTTTCGTGTGGCGCGAAAGTTGCAGGAACGCGCGCGCGAATTTTCCGTACTGGAGACGTTGAACAACGGTAAGCCCATTAAGGAAAGTCGCGATGCGGATATTCCGGAGTCGGCGAAACATTTTTTCTACCACGCGGGTTGGTGCGACAAGTTGCGCTACGCGGTTGCTGGTGGACACGAGCCCGGACCAGTTGGCGTTTGCGGACAAATTATTCCGTGGAACTTTCCGCTGATGATGGCCGCGTGGAAATTGGCGCCGGCGCTTGCGTGCGGCAACACTTGCGTGCTGAAACCCGCGGAGACCACGCCACTCACGGCGTTGCGTTTGGCGGAACTGTTTCGCGATTGTGATTTTCCGCCGGGCGTTGTGAATATTGTCACGGGTGGCCCCGAGGCTGGCAAAGCCATCGCGCAACATGAAGGCTTTGACAAGATCGCGTTCACGGGCAGCACCGAAGTTGGTCGCGGCATTGTGAAAGGTTGCGCGGGCAGACCTGTGCGCCTCACCATGGAACTTGGCGGCAAGGGCGCTCAACTTATTTTCGCGGATGCGGCCATTGATCAAGCGGTTGAAAGCGCCGTGCTTGGAATTTTCTACAACCAAGGACAAGTGTGTTGCGCGGGCAGTCGATTGCTGGTTGAGGAATCCATTGCGGATATTTTTCAGGCGAAACTTTTGCATCGCATGGCGTCGCTGCGTATGGGCGACCCCATGGACAAGAACACGGATATTGGCGCGATTAATTCTGCGGCGCAGCTGAAGCGCATTGCGGGCTACGTAAAAATTGCGCGCAATGAAGGCGCGGTTGTTCACGAGTGTGGCGTTGGCGAAATTCCCAAGAAGGGTTTTTGGTGCAAGCCAACCGCGCTTGGCGGAGTGCAACCAGCGCATGTTGTTGCGCGCGAAGAAATTTTTGGACCAGTGGTGTGCTTAATGACTTTCCGCACGGTGGATGAAGCTGTTGCGCGCGCCAACGACACGCCGTTTGGTTTAAGCGCCGGCGTTTGGACTGAAAAGAGCGCCAAGATGTTTGATGTTGCTCGGCGGTTGCGCGCGGGCGTGGTGTGGTGCAACGGATTTAATTTGTTCGACGCCGCGAGTCCATTTGGTGGCATGAAAGAAAGTGGATTTGGCCGCGAGGGTGGTCGACAAGGATTGTTGGAATATTTGGCGCACTGAATTGCGCGCGTTGAAATTGCTTGCGTTGGGTTGATACATAATTACGCGCGCTGGAATTGCGCGGGCTTGAACGAATAGTTGACGCGTTGAAATGACATTCACATTGTTGCTTGATGAACGCTTTGAAAGAAATACACATGACTGAAAGTCGCCTGACAGTTCTTAAGACACACAAACTTTTCATCAAGGGTGCGTTTCCGCGCGGTGAAAGTGGCCGCACGCATCCGCTGCATGACAAAGACGGCGGCGTGTTGGCGCAGTTGTGCACCGCAAGTCGCAAGGATTTGCGAGAAGCCGTTGAAGCCGCGAAGGCCGCGCAACCATCGTGGGCCGCAGCCACGCCATATTTGCGCGGACAGATTGTGTATCGCCTGGCGGAAATGATTGAAGGACGCGCTGATGAATTGACCGCGGCGTTGCGCGAAACAACGGGTGCCAGCGCCAAGAGCGCGCGCGCCGAAGTGAACGCCGCTGTTGATAGAACAATTTGTTTCGCGGGTTGGGCCGACAAATTGGGCAGCGTGCTGGGCAACCAAAATTCGGTCGCCGCGCCGTACTGGAATTTCACGGCGCCGGAATCGGTGGGCGTGCTTGGAATCATCGCGCCGGAAGAAGCGCCACTGCTAGGTTTTGTATCCATGTGGCTGCCCGCCTTGTGCGCCGGCAACACCGTGATTGTGTTGGCAAGCGAAACGTGTCCGCTACCCGCATTGTTGATGGCAGAAAGCATGCCATCATCGGATGTGCCGGCGGGCGTGTTTAATTTACTCACGGGGTTCCGCGATGAATTACTGAAACCATTTGCAAGCCACCGCGAAATTGATGGCATTGTTGCGGCGGTGAACAACGTGCAAGCCACCGTATTGCGCGAGTTAGGCGCTGACAATCTCAAGCGCGTTCGCATTCTTGATGATCGACACGATTGGTCAAGCGCTTCATGCGATGGCCCCGATGCGTTTGGCGGCGTGGTGGAATATAAAACCACGTGGCACCCGCAAAGCTCGGAATAACCGCGCGGATTCAAAAATATAAAATGGGAAAAACCGTGGCAGTGCAACCACTTCACTGCGCGAAAGATAATTTCACGCTGGTGGGCGAACAGCCTTGCACATCAAAAATGCTCAATGTGTTTGTGGCGGGCATGGCTTCGGTTGGAAGCTCAATGCGCGCGCGATCATGCAGCGTGTTGTAGTTGCCCACTATTTTTCCATTGAGCAACACGTGTCCGTGGGACAAACCTGCGCACACAATAGAAATGGGTCCACTTGAAACGTCAGGCTTGTCGAATGTGGTGGTAAACCAGCGCGGTTCGCCAGGCTTCAACGACTTGATTGACTTCAGGGGCTGCCACGCGTCAAGCATTTTGCCTGGCATTTCCCAGCGCGCAAAACTCCATGTTGCGTTGTTGGAAAGCGCGGCGCGCGCGGATTGATAGAAGCGAAGTTGCTTGCACACGTTTTCTATGAATGTGTTCGCGTGCACAATTATTGTTGTGGAGTCGGATTTGCCTGAATTCTTTTTTGCAACTTGTGTGGTTGCAATCTTGGATTCATCCGCCTGCGCAACCAGTTCATGCTCGCTTGCAACAGGCACCAACACCAACTCATTTGCGCCGTTCTGCAAGCCAATCTTGGAGCCCTTGGGCGCCGCTTGCAACACCAGCGCGTCGCCAAGTTCGCCGCGCCAATCAATGAAGTCAATCACGGCGCCGTTGAGCAACACCGCGGCGCGCAATGAAGTTGCCGGCGCGTCAATGGTAATGGCGCCATTGCCGGAATATGTAAATGAAATTTGCGCGGCGCGCGTGGACATGTGGTGACCGGGCGCGACACCTGGGATAAACGCGGAGGCCTTGAAGGGATCAACAGCGGGCGAATGAATGACTGTGATTTTTGCTTTCAGCGGCGTGACCGCAAGCGCGTTTCCAAACACGCCAACCGCGCGATGTTGATGCGCGAAGTTGGCGCTGGTTCCGCCTTGGCGCGCTAGCAATGTAAGCGTGTGCGCTGGAGATTTTTGATTTGCTTTGGCATTCAGTTTGGAATTGCTCTTGCCGCCTTTAGATTGACTTGCCGCGCCAACCAACACCGGCATGTTCTTGGCGGCGCTTGATTTGTTTGGCGCAATCTCTAACGGAAGGGCCGCCGATTTTTCATTGAGCACGCCAAGATATTTTCCATTGAGCCAAGCCTGCATGTAGCCCATCGCCTGCGGAAAGTGCACGCTTTGTGGCGCGCTGGATTTGCTGTCGGGTGTCCAACTGAGTTTGTACCAACCCCAACCCGCGGC
>CANJIC010000150.1 GCA_947474205.1 Planctomycetaceae bacterium
CGTTCGATAGTTCTTGAATTCACAGCGACTGGCGGCAAACTTTGGCAACAACTTGCAAAGGAACTGGTCACGCCCGTTAAGAGAAAGCACTGGATTCGCTTGGGAAAACGCAAAAATCAATTACTGCTTGCCGGCATGAGCGCATTAAGCGCGCGCACCATGATTGGCGACGATCGCTTGCCCACATACGCGCTCACGCTTGCCATGCTTGGTGAATTATTAAGCCACGGCATGTGCGAAATTTGTCACGACGCCGACAACGCCACGGCACAAGTTGAGATTTGGTCGTACGACCCCAATCTTCTTGGTGATGGCAAATTGGTGGACCACCTTTCGCTGTACCTCAGCATGGCGGATTCCCCCGACGAGCGCGTGCAACAGCAGTTGGAAATTCTTCTTGGACAAGTGAAGTGGTAAAGGGTATTGATATTTTTCGGGAACGATTGGGCAAATTCGCTGAGTCGATGACATTCATCGGCGGAGCCGCTTGCGATGAATGGTTTACCGCTATGGGATTGGAATTTCGCACGACAAAAGATCTGGACATTGTCTTGCTGATAGAAGTGATCGCGCCAGAAATGATCAAGGCACTGCGCATATTTATCAATGAAGGCGGCTACCAAATCCGGCAAAGGACAGAAGGCGTGCCCGTGCTCTTTCGATTTGCACAGCCTACGAATGAGCGGTTTCCAATTGAACTGGAGTTTTTCTGCCGCAAACCAGACGGGCTGTTTCTTGGGGAAGCTCAGAACATAATTCCGTTACTTGTTGGCGCGGATCATCACAGTTTGTCGGCGATTCTTCTGAATGATGATTACTACGCTTTGATTCAAACACACAAGATTGTTCGTAATGGCTTGGCATTTGCAAACGCGACAGCGCTGATTCCATTGAAGGCGCATGCGTGGTTGGATTTGACGAATCGTAAACGTAGTGGCGAAGTGATTGACACTCAAAAAATCACCAAACATAGAAATGATATTTTCCGGCTCGCGGCAACGCTGCCTCAAACGAAGGGACCAAAACTTCCGGATGCAATTACAAGCGATCTGGTTCGCTTTCTGAATTCATTTTCCACATCTTCTTTGGAGTGGGAATCAATTTTGAACGCACTGAAGGGCGCGCTAGGTGGAAAGGTTCTTCCGGAGGTGCTTCACGCTTCTATACAAAATTATTTCAGTCTTCCAAAGGAATAGGCTCGCGACTTTGACAACCTTTCGGGCGTGGTTGTGCTGGGGTATGAAGCGTCTTCGTGCTTGCGATTTGTTTCGCGCGTTCTGGCTTAACTATTTGCAAGCCTAGCTTTGGCGGTGCGAATAATGCTTGCCACAAATACCAAACAGAATGCTAGGACTGCGCCGGTGAACGCGCTTACGGCTATGCCTTTGATTCCGCGACCTAGACCCGAATTTACATATTCATCATTAAACGGGGTGATCACAATTGGCTGCTCAACATTTGCAATGAGTTGTTGCAGATCGAATATTTGTTGTTTTTTGGATTCAGCTTGAAGGAGCAGGCGGGAGGATTCACTTTGCTTTTGTGAATCGTTGAAGACCTGAAGTGAATCAGAATAGACTTTGGTTGAGGCAATTTCTTGCGTAAGTAACGCGATTTTTTCTTGAGTTGCTTGTGTTGTTTTTTTAATTTCCAAGGTCTGGTATTCAACCCATTTTTGCATGACGGACTTCAGGCATGAATCGACTTGGTCGCCAGATAAACCGCCCAGAACGATGGTTGTCTTTATATAATCCGAACCCTTTTTAACATCTGTAGTAATTTTTCCTGAAATTTGGTGTTGAAGTTGCTTTTCTAGATCTTGCATTACCAAGGGGAAAAATAGAGTTGTGAGCTGGTCTTTTATGGCGTCTAAAGTTTGAACTGCTTGACCTGCTTGACCTGCTTGACCTGCTTCAGCCCGCATTTTTGCCAGTAACCCACTTCTAATTTCAGTGCTGATAGTTGTTGTGTTAAACATTTGCAGTACACCAAATGTGATCACGGCCAGAATGACCCAAGAAACAATAAACAAAAATCGGTTTTTCCATGCGGCAATCACAAGATCTGCCAAGTCCATTCCGGCTTCTTGCGGCGGAAACTCCTGGGAAACCAATACATACCGCTCGTCATTCTGGCGCAGCGGATTTGTTTCGGTGGGTTTGTTCAAACTTGTACTCATTCAAAGATCATAATGGGTGTCTTGCGCTCATGCATGAACAAATTGGTATTTGGCGTCACCAGCAAGCGCCATATTGAACGCACCTGAACGTCAACTGGTGACAGTGTTTGGCACGCCTTAGCCACCAATAAACAAACTTGCCACGGCGCCGGTCATCCAGCAGGCGAGCGCGCCCGCGACCATGGCGCGCAGGCCAAGCGCCGCGAAATCACTGCGGCGATTTGGGGCCATGGCGCTTAGGCCGCCAATTTGAATTGCAATGGACGGCAGGTTTGCAAAGCCGCACAGCGCGTAGGTTGCAATTTGTGCGGCGCGTGAACTTATGGTTCCGTCGCGCAGTGAAGTGCTTAGGTCGACATACGCCACGAATTCCGTGGCGATGATTTGCTCACCCATGAGCGTGCCCATTTTGCGCGCGTCGTCACTGCCTACGCCCATGCACCAGGCGAGCGGCGTGAATATATATCCCAGTATATTTTGGAAAGTAAACACGGGTATACCGTGCGCCGCACGCCATGAAGCGATGGAGTTTATTTCACTGAGCGCGGCTAGTGGATAATTCAACATGGCGAGCAGCGCCACGAAGGCGATCAACATGGCGGCAACATTCAGGGCCAGGCGCAAGCCGTCGGTGGCGCCCTCGGCGGCGGCGTCCATGACATTGCATGTGGTCTTGGGCAAGTTGCGCAGCGAGTCCAGCGACTCTTCGCGCGGCGTTTCTGTTTCAGGCAGCATGAGTTTGGCCATGACCAAGCCAGCCGGCGCGGACATCACGCTGGCGGTCATTAAATGTTTGGCCATAAGAATGCGCGCGCTTTCTTGGTCGCCGCCAAGCATGACTATGTACGCGGCCATAACGCTGCCTGCGATTGTTGCGAACCCCACCGTCATGATGGCCATGATTTGCGAGCGTGTCATGGTGGCAATGAACGGCTTCACCGTAAGCGGCGCCTCTGTTTGCCCAAGGAAAATATTCGCGGCCGCGGAGAGTGCTTCGACGCCGGTGACATTCAGGACGCGGCGAATGATCCAAGCCAGTGTGGCTACAACGCGTTGCATGATTCCAAGGTGGTACAGCACCGCCATGAATGACGCAAAGAAAATAATAATGGGCAGTACTTTTACGGCGAAAATAAATCCCCATGGTCCGCTGGCGTCGCCGACTTTTCCAAAGATGAATGCAGTGCCTTGGTCGGCGAAAGAAATTACGCGGGTCACGCCGGCGGCGAAATAATCGAACACGTGAACTACTGGCGGAAATCGCAGAAAGAGAAACGCGATTAGGAATTGAATGGCCACGCCAGAGACAATTGTGCGCACATTAATGGCGCGCTTGTTGGTGGACAGCACGAAGCCGATCGCAAGTATGACGCCAACGCCAATGAGGCCGGTGAATTGTTGCATGTGCGCCACAGAATAGTGAATTGCTGAGTACTCTGAGTTTATGAGCGAGCACGTGCGTCAACCTGAAATTGTGCAGTGGATCAACGCGCGTCAAAGCATTCTTGATGCGGTGGGGGAGATTGCGGCGGCGAAGCGCGGCGCAAGTGGGGGCGCGAATGATCGTGTGGTGATTGGCATAACGGGTCCAGTGGGTGCGGGCAAAAGTACATTGGCCGCGCAACTTTCTTCGTGCGTGATTGCCACAGATCATTACTTTCCAAACTACGACGTCACGCCCGAGCACTTGCGCGACGTGCCAGAACATTCTGATTTGCCGCGCCTTGCCAGTGATTTGGCGGCACTGCGCCGCGGCGAGGATGTGACAATTCCGATGTGGTCATTTGTGTCGCACTCGCGCGAGGGCTATCAACGCGTGCAGGGCGCGCCAATTGTTGTGTGCGAAGGAATTCACGCGCTGCATGAAATTCCGCGGGCGCACTTGGACATTTCTATTTATGTTGACGCGCCTTCCACCGTGCGATGGAGCCGCTGGGAGGCGCTGGAACTTTCTGGCGTGCGCCAACTTGGCGTGGAGCAGGCGCGCGCATTCTTTCATGAATTTGCCGAGCCCATCTTTAGTCGTTTCGCTGGCGGTTATAAATCCGCGGCGCGCTTTGTTGTCGTGAATGATGGCCGCGCAGGTTTGTAATTGTTTACGAAGCAAACAAAGTTGCCGCAAACAGAGTATTTAAAAATGCGTCCAGCGAAAGAAAAAAAGCTGTCACAACTAATGCATTTAAAAATGTGTTCAGCGAAATAAAAGAGTTGTCACAACTAATGCATTTAAAAATGTGTTCAGCGAAATAAAAGAAGTTGCCACAAAAGGAGCGAGTTTAGCAACCTCGCAAGCCCTGCTTGCGAGGGGTGCGTTGTCTGAGCCCCTGTGGCAACTTCTTTTATGAAGCGTGAGCTGTTCGAACGCCTAAAGCAAATTCATATATGAAGCGTGAGCTGCTTAAACGCCTAAAGCAAATTCATATATGAAGCGTGAGCTGTTTGAATGCCTAAAGCAACAACGTTTCATCGCGCACTTGGAATAAAGCACGCCGCGCATCGTGGTTCGTAATCGCCAATGCCACCAACATGAATTCGTTCAGCGCTGGTGACCATGCGCTGACTATGAATAGACGCGCCGCCACACGCCGCGCACACGCCAGTGATTCGCAATGTGTCATGCGCGTGCGCAAGCAATGTTGGAAATGGTTCGAATCCATCGCCGCGGTGGTCAAATTCCAGGCCGACAATAATTACGCGCCGACCTGAAGCGACAAGCGCGAGGCACACCACGGAAAGTTGCGCGCCAAAGAAATGCGCTTCATCAATGCCAATCACGCGCGCATCGCCGACCGCGGCAAGAATGTCGGCGGCGGTTGCCGCGGCTATGGCGCGGGTGCGACCGCCCGCGTGCGTGACCAATTCTTGATCGGCGTAGCGCGTGTCCTTTGCGGGCTTTATGGCAAGAGTGATTTCTTGCGCGGCGCGCGCGGCGTCAAGGCGGCGAATGAGTTCCGTGGTTTTGCCGGCGAACATGGGACCGCAGATCAATTCAAGTCGGCCAGCGGGGGATGGGTGCGCAGGGTTGTTCATGTGTGTGTCGAAAGCAATTCTAGTTGGCGCGCGCTGGAGAATGCGCGCGCCGCGCCGGTGATGGGATCGGTGAATTCAACCGCGCGCGCCAAGAGCTGCAGTGGCTTGCTGAAATCTTCGGGCGCGTCACGTGCGGGCTC
>CANJIC010000151.1 GCA_947474205.1 Planctomycetaceae bacterium
AGAGAATAGCAATGTTGGCAAGTGGATTGAAGCATAAAACAAGCGTATTTGTTGAATATTGCGCAAGGGAAGCGGCTGAGTGCCCCGCAATGAATGGACTTAGCCCAAAATGCTGCGCCGTCGATTCACATAGTCCCACACCACGAATCGGTCCAGGTCCTCGCCGCCGGCAAACATGACGCGGCCGCCGGTGGTTTGCGCCATGCGTTGCGCGAATGAAACATCCTCTTCTGTCTGGCTCCATGAGGGCAGCAAAATAATATTAATGGTGATGCCTTCGCGCTGGCACATCATGGCTTCGCGCATGGTGGCTTTTTCCGTGCGCGGGTCTGGCGGATACAGAAGGAACAACGTGCTGCCTTCAAAGTGCGCGGTTGGAAGTCCGTCCGTGATGAGAATGATTTGCTTGTTGGGCGTGGCTTGTGCGCAAAGAAATTGGCGACCCAGTTGCATGGCGCGCTGAATGTTTGTGAAGTGCAGCGGCAGATCCGATTCAGTCACACGTGGGTCGGATAGATCGGCTTTGAGCCGCACCACCGAGCTGTTAATGGAAACCATCTTTGGCATGAGCGCGGGCACATCGGAAATGGCGACGGCTTTGGCCAGCGAATACATCTCGATCAATTGCAGAAAGTCCCCGGGATATTCGCTGCGGATCAGCCCGTCCAAAGCCAGCGCCATTTTCTTGCAGGCCACATATTGCCCGCCATAACGCATGGATCCAGACATATCCATCAACACCGCGGTCGCGGCTTTGGGCGCTCGTCGCGTGCGATGCACTTCAATATCCTCGCTTCGAATACGCAGCGGACCAGGCGCGCGCGGACCAGTTTGATTGGTGCGTTCACGCAGCATTGCGTTGATAAATGTTTGCGGAATATCCATTGCGGCGGGGGAGTCGCCAAATTCGTAGGCGCGCGTGGATGGAAGTTCAACCGCGCCGTCATTGGTCAACACGCCTTCGTGTCGACCAGAGCGCGCGGCTTGTAGCGACGAGAAAATTGTTTTCAACAGGCGGCTTTGATAAATGCGCATGGCCTTGGGAGAAAGTTTGAAGCCTTTGCCGTCTTGTTCCAGACCTTGTTGCTCCGCCAGTAGTTTGGCTTGCTCCTGAATGCGCTTGGCAATTTCACGCAAGTCATTCACGTCTTGCTCCTGCGCAAAGCGACTCAGCGCTTCCATGTCAATCTTTGCAACCTTGGCGTTCTTCATGGCCTCCTCAATTTGCGCCAGCAGTCGATCTATGGTTTCCAGTTCCTCCTTGATGGCCAGGGCTTTCTCCACATTCATTTTGGTGGCGCCTGTGAACGCGTATTTGGAGGCCAGTGATTCCACTTGGTAGCGCTCTCCAAGGCGTTCAATAAGTGGCAGTAAACGCCGTGCAAACAAGCTCTTTTCTTCCACGCGGTACCAGAGTTTTTCCAGGTCGCGCAGTTGCTCTTCCTTTACCAGCTCACGGAATTTTTTTTTCAACTCATCGGGTGCTTCAATCTTGCCAGCAAGGTCTTGAAAGATCTTTCGGGCCTCTTCGCGCACGGATTCCGTTTGAAATGTGGCTAGAATTTTTTCCTTGCGCTCCTGCAACATGCGCCGCATTGATTCCAAACTTGGACCAAGGCCAGTGATGCTTGCGGGATCAATCTCTATGGCGTCGGCCAGTTCCTCCGGCGTGAAGCGGCGCATCGAACCGTACATCATCATGTGGTTGAACGCCGCACCAACCGCGTCGGGCGCCTCTGATCGCGGTGGCGGAAATTGAATCGGATCAAATTTTAAATAGGTATGCAATACGCCGCCGAGAGTTTTTTGCGCAGCGTCATCATCCCTCAATGGTTTCTTGGCGGGCACTTATTTCACCTCGTACGAAGTCCGTCCATGTTTCTGCGAACGCGAAATTCGATCCGTGGCATGCAATCCCGCAAGCACAAACTCCACGCAACTGGCGCGTACCGCGGGGTCCTTGGAGGCGTTCACTTCAAAGGCCTTGTCCCACGCCGGCGGAACGCGTTGCAGGCGCTCGGCATAAGTGGAACTTGGAATTAAATCACCAACCTCAATCTTCACGCCTTTAGCGAAAATCTCGGCAATTTCACCCAATCCGTGCTCATCCACATATTCCTGAAACACCACGCCAACCGCCTCCGCAATAATGGAGTCAAGCACTTGCTTCTCGTTCATTTGATGGCTGCCCATGAGATCAAGTTCAAGTTTGCCAGCGGAACTTGAGTACAAATGCGCAAGGTCGCTGATGCGCGGAACCGCGGGCGCTTCACCAAGTTGAATGGCGCGCCGACGCGCGTTGGCCACCATGGTGCGCCAATTGCTAGAAGAAAATCGCGCACTCACTCCGCTAGAGGCGTCAATAAATCGACTGGCTCTGGCTTGAATGGAAATCTGCTCGATGATTTCGTCCATGAATGGCGGAACCACAACTGGATGCGCGCCGCCTAAATCAATGGCCGCCTCTTGGCGCGTGATTTGAATTCCAAGCGCGCGCTCGCGCGGGTAGTGCGTTTGAATGACGCTTCCAATTCGGTCCTTCAATTGTGGAATTACTTTTCCCGAGCGGTTGTAGGTGCTTGGATTGGCGCTGAACAACACCAGCACATCCAGATCAAACCGAATGGGGTATCCGCGAATTTGCACATCGCGTTCCTCAAGCACATTGAACAGGCCAACTTGCACCAACTCATCCAAATCGGGCAATTCATTCATTGCAAAAATTCCACGATGCGTGCGCGGAATTAAGCCAAAATGAAGCGCATCTTCGCTGCCCATGCCGGCGCCAAAAGCCATCTTGGCGGGATCAATTTCACCCACCACGTCGGCGAACTTTGTGCCTGGCGCCAAGCGCTCCGCGTAGCGATCTTCACGCCTCCACCATGCGATTGGAATCTTGTCGGCTGGCGTGTTGGCCAACATGGTGCGGCCCATTTGCGTGATGGGCTTGGTGGGATCTTCGTGAACAGGGCAACCTGGAATATCCATGTATGGAAGTTGCGCGTCAAGAAATCGAATCAGCGAGCGCATGAGCCGGCTCTTGCCCTGGCCCTTCTCGCCAAGGAACAACATGTCGTGGCCCGCAATCATTGCGTTGACAATTTCTGGCAGCACCGTGTCTTCGTAGCCAACAATGCCGGGGAAAAGATTTTCTTTGGCCGCCAACATGCGCGTCATATTCTCGCGCAACTCTTCTTTCACGGTGCGGCTGCGCCAGCCAGACTTCATCAATGCGGAAAGTGTGCGGGGCAAATCTGTGGCGGGAGCGGTGGGTGTGGCTGTTGTCATTGGTGTGGTGATTGTGTTGATGATTAAAGGATGAAATGAAATGCAGTGGTTCGTTGCAATGTGTCTTGGATCCTAGGCGCGTATTTCAACCCAAGACGGCACCAAATAGACATGGAAACACAGTGTTATTTGCGTTTTCGCTTATGGCCGTCAAACTGGTTTCCGAGCCACCCGCGGCGCCAAAAAATCAATAGGAAGAATGCCGCAACAGACGTCATCAATCCCAAAGCGAAGGGGTAACCGTAAGTCCATTTTAATTCCGGCATGTTCCAAGCGCTCTTTTCCATGTCGAAGTTCATTCCGTAAATACTGGCTATGGCGCCAACAGGAATAAAAATAGTTGCGACAACGGTCAGAAATTTATTGACTTCGCCCAGGCGATTGCTGGCGGAGTTGAGATACAACTCCATCAAGTCGCTGGCCATCATGCGGTCGGTCTCGATTAAATCCATCAAGCGAGCGACATGATCCGCGGCATCACGCAAGTAGGGGCGCAAGTCTTGCCCCCACACATGCTCCATGGTGGTCATATTCAAAACGGCGTCACGCATGGGCCACACGGCTCGGCGCACACGCATTAAATTTACTTTCACCGCGCGTATGTCAAAGATTTGTGAATTCTTGGATTCCTCCATAATGCGCGCCTCGAGCGCATCAAGCGAATCACCCATGCTGCTGACAATTGGAAAGAAGGCGTCAATGACCGTGTCCACCAAGGCGTAGGCCAAATACGCGGCGTTGCTAATGCGCACACGGCCCTTTTTCTGGCGGATTCTATTGCGAATCACCTCAAGGCAATCGCCGGGCGCGGTCTCTTGAAAGCTAACCACGCAGCGTTCGCCTAGATACAAACACAATTGCTCGGTGGTGAATTCATGTTCGTGGTCAACAGGGTGCGGCATGGGCACCACAATAAATGTGGCGTTGTTGTCGTATTGCTCAACCTTGGCGCGCTGCGAAGTGTCGGCAATGTCCTCCAGCGCCAGTGGATGGATATTAAAAATATGCGCGATGGATCGCAGCGTCGCCTCGTCGCCAAGTCCATCCACATTCAGCCAGATCAGCGGCCACTTCTGCATGAACTCTTTCACCTCATCGGGGTGCTGCAGTGTTCGCTCCTCAAAACTTTCAGGCGAGTACCCAAAAACTGTCAGCACGGGTTTCGACGATTCGGGATCAATGATCAATGTGCCCGGTGGAAGATTGTGATTTGGCATGGCCAATTCGTTGTCACTTCTTGTGGAGAAGATCTTCATGCGATTAGGCTAACTGCGCAGGTGAAATCACTCAATCACTTGGGCGGTGAATTTCCAAAACAAATAAATCATGCCCATGGCGACCACGGCGCGCGCGCTCCACGCCAGCGTTCGAATCCAATTGGTGGACACCAGTTGCGCGTGAATTTCCGCATCAAATCCCTGCGAAAGACGCGTATGGCAGGGCACTTGCAGCAAAAAAGTACTCAACCAAATCACCACCACCAAAGCCAGCCCGCACCACGTGAGCCACGCGGGAATAGCCGGCGGACGATTCACCACCAAAAGAATGCAGCACGCGAGCTCGATTAGCATGGGCAGCGCCACAATGGGCGTGATCCAGCGCGAGTGCAGTTGTTCGTACTGCGCAAAGGTCTCGCGGCTCACTTGGCTCATGAGTGGGTAGTGCACAATTTGAATCAGCCAGATCAGGCCCATGAGATAGAGCGACGCGGCGGCTTGTACAAGAAGCAGCGTCATGGAAATGGAGTTCGTCAAATGATGCGCCTTCGATTGAAATGAATTTGAAAGAGATGTACGGTCAAGCCAAAGCAGTTTACTTTTGATTGTGTTCGCCGCGATAATCGGTAATCCGCAAAATCCTACGCACGCAACCATGCGCGCGCAATGTCCTCATGCCACCACCAAGAATTGCAATTCATCGCTGTCGGTGTCCAGCAGCGCAACTGTGAATTCACTGGCGCGGTGCAGCGCCCCAGGATTAATAATTCTCGTGGCACCGTGGCGCTCATCGCGGCAAACATGAGTGTGTCCATGCAGCAAATAATCCACGCCCTCTTTC
>CANJIC010000152.1 GCA_947474205.1 Planctomycetaceae bacterium
ATGGGTGGACCTGAACCACATCCAGTACCAAGCGTTGTCCACGCCACGAGCAGAATCATTGCAGGAAGAATTCGTTTCATGTCGATAGCCAAGGATACAGTCGCCAACTTCAAGGAGCATGCATGAGGGGTCCGGATCATGTCGTTTGAGAAGCACGCGCGAACCGTCTCCTTGTTGACATTGGTCAGTCGATTTTCCGGCTTGTTCAGAGACGCCGCGCAAAGCCGCGTGTTCGGAACCCATCCAACTATGGACGCATTTTTTATTGCGTTCCAATTGCCAAATTTATTCCGCCGACTTTTTGGTGAGGGCGCGCTCAGTGCGTCGTTCACTCCCGTGTACGCCAAATTGGAGAAGGATAATCCGGAAAAAGCCAGACTCTTTGCATCGGTCACAATGGCGTTGCTCACAATTGCTTTGGCCGCGCTCACGCTTGTGGGTGAAGCCGTTGTCATTGCGTGGCCCATGTTTTTTCCAAAGGAACAACTTGCGTATCAATTGATGGCCATCATGTTGCCATACATGCCGCTGATTTGTGTGGTGGCGTTCATGGGCAGCATCTTGAATATGCACGGCAAATTTGCCGTGGCCGCGGCAAGTCCAATCATTTTAAACGCGGCCATTATCGCAGCCTCGAGCGGCGTTTCGTACATGTATGGAGGCATAGAAAAGGTGCTCCATATTCAAATTGTTTCGTGGAGCGTTGTTGTCGCGGGCCTTTTGCAATTGGCATGGATGATGTGGAGCATGCGTGGTTATGGAATTCGCTTGTCGCTGCAGTGGCATGGTTGCCGCGACTCGCTTCGCACCATGCTGACAACCATGTTGCCCATGATGCTGGGGGTGGGCGTATTTCAAATCAACACTTTCATTGACAGCCTGATTGCCAGTTACCCCACCATGGTTGGTTCCACCATTTTTGGATTGCCATATCCGTTGATGGAGGGTTCCAACACGGTAATGAATTATGCCACGCGCCTGTTTGAATTTCCGCTGGGCGTGTTTGGCATTGCCATTGCCACCGCCATCTTTCCAACGCTTGCGCGCCAAGCCTCCAATCCAGCGTTGTTCGCGCACGCATTGCGCCGCGGTATTCGACTTGCGTTGTTCATTGGCCTGCCCGCGAGCGCGGGTTTAATTGTGGTGCGAACACATTTGACCACGGTCGTATTTCAAGGCGGAAAATTCAACGCGGACGACACCATTCGTGTTGCCACAATCCTGCTGGGCTTCGCCCCAGCGGTGGTTGCCTTTAGCGTCATGCAAACCATCACGCGCGCTTTCTACGCATTAGGTGACACCTCCACTCCAACGCGCATTTCAATTTGGATGGTCTGCTTGAACTTACTTCTCAATTGCACTTTAATTTGGACGCCGCTCAATACTTCAGGCCTGGCGTGGAGCACAACCATCTGCGCCTTCATTCAAGTCGCCATTTTAATTTATATTCTTCATGGACGCGTCAACAATTTATTTGATATTCACACGCGCATCGCCAGCGTGAAAATTTTCGCCGCGACATTGGTCATGACCGCCATCATCACGTTGATTGCGTTGGTGCTTCCCGTCGGCATTAGCGCCATTGCGCATGTGGTTCCAGTGGGGGCGGAGTGGGGACAATCACTTGTGCAACTTCTAGCGCTCACGGGCGCTGGAATTGTGTGCATGTTCGCGCTTGCCAAATGGTGGCATATGCCCGAATGGAAGTGGAGTTTGGGGAAAATCGACGCGGATATTCAAGCCATCGATAACGGACCCTGAGCGACTTTGAATCGATCAAAATCACTGAAAAACAGCCCGTTTTTCCTACAGGCCATCTATGTGTGCCGTAATAGAAGTGGTCCACTCGTCCGGGGGAGATTCATCATCTACACACCGAGTGAACTGTCTGCGTCCACGGTGGGCGCAGACTCTATTTTTGCGCCAACAACCAGCCATTGCGCGCAATCACATTTCATTATCCATAAATGCACTTGTATACAGGGAAATAAATTCATTTTGAATTCATCGACACACAATGCAGACCCATGCGCCGTATGAGAAGTGCAGGTTGATGACAATGAAAGGGATTGAGAATCAGCCTGCGATGAAGTGAGGACAGGTCGCCTGCCCTCGAAGTAACGCGACGGAGAGAGAGTGAAAAGGAAAGTAGTTCACGAACGTTGGGAACCGTTCGTCAAAAGAAAGACCTCGGATCGCAGGAGGGTGCGACCCGAGGTCTTTTTTACAAGCAGAAAGTTTTACAAGCCAAACTTTTACAAGTCGACAATTTTACAAACAGAAATAAATTCGCTCAACGCGAGGGAGCCAAACCCTCGCCGCCAGGTGTTGGCGCAGTTGGAGCGACTTGATCCATCTTCACAATCGGTTGCATGGTCATTGGATCACGCAACGGCAAATGCGTCACCTTGCCACCAAGCAAATCAGCCATCTTGGCGCGGCCCGTGCTATCGCCAGGACCCACGGTGTTCCAATCACCAACCACCAGCAACACCATTTCATTTGGTGTGACATATTTTTGCGCCACGCGTTGCAGGTCCGCCGCGGTGACCGCGTTCACTTTGTCGCGGAATGTCTTCCAATACTCCTTTGGTCGATTGGTCCACTCGTCGCCAACAAACACGCCAAGCATGGCTGGCTTGCTTTCAAATGTGCGCGGAAATGTCTCAATGAATTGGCGCTTGGCGGTTTCCAATTCCTCGGGCTTCACCGGTTGATTGCGCACCTTGTCCATTTCTTCAAGCACAATCTTTGCGGCCAGCGCCACGGTTGGATTCTTACTTTCATAACTAGCCGCGAACACGCCGGGGTAGTACACCTTGGCTGAAAGTCGACTGCCAGCGGAGTACGCCAAGCCTTCGTTGCTGCGCACCTGCGACATAATGCGACTGGTGAAACCGCCACCACCCAGAATGTCATTCAGCAGCAAGTACGGAATGTAGTCAGGGTCATCACGCTTGATGGAGCGCATGCCAATACGAACTTTGCCTTGCGGAATATCTTTTTGCACGTGATAAATGCCAGGAACAATCGTGGCGGTTGGTGCTGGCGGATCCGCCATCTTCTCGCCGCGTGCCCAGCCATCAAATGCCGCGTTGAGTTTGGCAAGCATGGCCTCTGGCTCAAAATCCCCGCTCACCGCGATAATGACATTGCCTGGATTGAAAATTCGCGTTTGAAACGCGCGCATGTTCTCTGGCGTGATCGCCTTCAAACTTGCCTCGGTGGCATCGCGCGACTCAAAGTGATCGCTGCCGTACATCAATCGGCTCCACTCGCGGCCCATGATTGAACCCGCGTCGTCGTTGCGTTGCTTCATGCCTTCAAGCGCTTGGCCGCGATTGGTTTCCAAACGCGCCGCGTCAAAGCCCGGATTGCGCAACATGTCCACGAACAGCTTCAAGCTTTCGTCAAAGTTGCTGGTCAAGCAATTCATGCTGGCGCCACTTGTGGTGTCGCCGCAATTGGCGGAAATTTGTGTGGCCAGAAAGTCAATCGCCTCATCAAATTCAGCGGGTTTCATGGTGGTTGTTCCACCTTCGCGAATCATGCGACCGGTCATGCCGGCAAGACCAACCATGTCCTTTGGCTCCAGGTAACTGCCTCCCTTGAAGGTCATGCTCAGCGAGATCAGCGGAAACTCCTTGCTGGGCGCCATGTACACGGCGGTTCCATCTTTAAGCGTGAAGCGAAACTTGGTGGCGTCTGGCGCATCGAATGTCAGCGGGCCATATTTAATTTCTTCGGGGCGCTTGGGCACGCTTGTGCCCGCGGTTTGTTGCGCCGCGAAAAGTGGAAGTGCGATAGAAGCCAGTACCAGTGTTACGATTGTTGTTTTCATTGTGTTGTTTCCGTTGATAAATTTGAATGCCTTCAGTTTGAAATGATTCATTGACCACCACCCTTTGGCGCCGCGGCGTTTGGTGCGGCCGGTGTTGTTGTGGGCGCTGAAGTTGCAGCATCTGAAGCCTTCGCCTTCATCTTTGCCGCAGGTTTAGCTGCAGCAGGCGCCGTGGCATCAGCAGGAGCCGCCACAGGCGCAGCGCCACCACCAGCTTCAAGCTCAGCAATTCGCCCTTGCAATTTCTTCTTCATGTAATCAAACATGGGTTTCATTTGCGCTGGAACTTGCGCGCCTTGCGCTTCCATCGCATCAAGACCTTGACGAAGTTCCGCGGGATCCGTGGACTGCATCAATTGCGCCGCCATTTGCTTTGCGCGCGCACGCATTGGCGCGGGCAATGCCGCCAAATCTGGATCGTCGCCCGCCGCCGCCGCGCCAGCCTTGCGCTTGTAAGTAGCCACGCTGCGATTGCTCACATCAAAGTAGGTCTTGGCCACGCGCTGAATATCAGCGGCGGTCACAGCCTGCAATTTCGTTGGCATTGCATTGAGTTCCTTCCAACCCAATGAATTTTCCGCGAAGGCCAATTGCACCAGTAGAGAAAAATTATTTTGCAAACGACGATAGCTGTCCGCCGCGACTCCATTTTTCACTTTTTGCAATTCACGCTCTGGAACCAACTCATCCTGCAACTTCTTCAGTTCGCCATACCACGCTTGCTCAAGTTGCTCTGGCGTGGAGTCGCCTTTGGTTTCCGCGCCAAAAGAAAATGCGCCGGCGTATTTACGGCCGTCGTAATTGGCGCGCGCGCTCGAAGCAATGCTGCTGCCCTCGATCATGGTCTTGTACAAACGACCAGTGCGACCGTTGAGAATTTCACTCATCATGTCAAGCGCGTAGCCATCCTTGTGGCCAAGCGCCACGGTGTGATAGCGCACATCCACTTCGGGTTGAAAATCTCCCTCGGCGTTCATGCGTTGCTCCGCCATTTGCTTGGTCTCTAGCGTGACCACTTGCGGCGGCTTCACTTTGCCTGTCTCAAGGCGGCCGAAATATTGTTCAATCTTCGCCTTCACATCGGCGGGTTTGAAATCGCCAACAATGATGCCCACCAAATTGTTGGGACGGTAGTAGGTGTTCCAATATTCCATGGCGCCGTCCATGGTGTAACTGTTCAAGTCACTCGTCCAACCAATCACGGGCCAGGAGTAGCCGCTTGAAATCCAGAACATGGCTTCAAACTGCTCTTGAAAGCGGCCGGTTGGCGTGCTTTCGGTGCGCAGTCTGCGCTCCTCATGCACCACGTCGCGCTCTGAATAAAATTCGCGGAACACGCTGTCCATCAAGCGGTCGCTTTCCATCCACGCCCACAATTCAAATTTATTCGATGGCACATTGATGAAGAAAAACGTGAGATCATTGCTGGTGAACGCATTCATTCCGCTTCCGCCGGCCTTGGTGTAAATCTGGTCAAACTCGTCCTTCACAATGCTGGA